>NZ_JBGLYV010000017.1:0-83977 GCF_047304225.1 Pseudomonas sp. Pseusp3
CAGTACCCGCCCGCCCCGCACGCTGATCAAGTGAACACAGGCACCGCCCGGGTTGACGAAGGCAGCAATCACATCGACGTCTCCGGTTCCGCCTTCCATGCTCTGTTGATCCTGAACCCGGCGCAGCAACGCAATCTGATCCCGCAACTCGGCTGCTCGTTCGAACTCGAGATTTATTGCCGCCTCTTCCATCCCGGCGGACAACTCGTCAGTCAGGGCATTGCTGCGCCCCTCAAGAAACATCACCGAGTGACGCACATCCTCGGCATACACCTGGGGTTCGACCAGCCCGACGCAGGGCGCCTTACAACGTTTGATCTGGTATTGCAGGCAGGGACGGGTTCGGTTCTTGTAATAACTGTCTTCGCATTGCCGAACGAAAAACGTCTTTTGCAGCAGGCTCAGGCTTTCGCGGATCGCACCGGCGCTCGGGTAAGGACCGAAATACTTGCCCTTGGCCTTTTTCGCGCCGCGGTGAATGCTCAGGCGTGGAAACTCTCCGTCGGAGAGATAGACGTAAGGGTAGGACTTATCGTCGCGCAGCAGGATGTTGTAGGGGGGGCGCCATTCCTTGATCAGCGTCTGCTCAAGCAGCAAGGCTTCGGTTTCGTTGGCCGTGATCGTGGTTTCGACCTGGGCGATTCGCGCTACCAGTGCGGCGGTCTTGGGGGCAAGCCCGGTCTTGCGAAAGTAGCTCGACAGGCGATTCTTGAGGTTTTTCGCCTTGCCGACATAGAGCAACCGCGCTTCGCTGTCGAACATGCGGTACACGCCGGGGCGGCCGCTAACGGTCGACAGAAAGGCGCTCGGATCAAAGGTGTCGGTCATTTTCAGAGGCTGGCGTCGACCATGCCATGTCGAACCGCCAACAGCGTCAACTCGACATCACTGCTGATCGAAAGCTTTTCGAAGATGCGGTAACGGTAGGTGTTCACGGTTTTCGGGGACAGGCACAATTTGTCGGAAATGATCTGTACTTTCTGGCAACCGACGATCATCAGCGCGATCTGGATTTCCCGCTCCGATAATGCATCGAAAGGTGAATCGTTGGTGGGCTGGAATGACTTGATCGCCAGCTGCTGGGCAATCTGCGGGCTGATGTAACGTTGCCCGGCGAACACCAGGCGGATGGCCTGGACCATTTCCGGCAAGCCTGCCCCTTTGGTCAGGTACCCTGCCGCACCGGCTTGCAACAGCCGTGTAGGAAACGGGTCCTCTTCACACACGGTCACCGCGACGACCTTGATATCCGGATGGCTGCGCAGCAATTTGCGAGTGGCTTCGAGCCCGCCGATACCCGGCATCTTGACGTCCATCAACACCACATCGGGCTTCAGCTCACGCGCCTTGAGCAGGGATTCTTCACCCGACTCGGCCTGGCCGACTACTTGCAGGCCATCGATGTCAGCCAGCATTCGTGTAATGCCTGTACGAACGAGATCATGGTCATCGACTACTAGAACCCTAATCAAGCAGACACCTCGCGATATGGTCTTATTCGGTTGCCAGACACCTTAGCAAAAAGCATCTGGCAGACCTAGCGGAAAGCGTCAGATTAAAAGTTTCAATTCATCTTGAAAGGCTTGTTGCAAGCGTGTTTCAGCAATGCGGGCCCGGGATCTCCAGCTGCATCCTCAGGAAACATTCGTCCTTGCCTGCCACCCTCAGTCCCTTGCGCTCGTACAGCACTTGCGCCGGGTTGTTTTGGAAAACCGTCAGGCGCAACGCCGGGCGCCGCTCCTTACGCGCGAGAGCCAGTACCTGATCGATCGCCCAGGATCCTGTGCCCTGCCCACGAAACGCTTCGACGATATGCAATTCGCGGATATACAAGGCTCTGGCATCACGACTCAGGCTGACATAACCCAGGACATTGTCGCCCCTTGCAATCAATCGGTT
This sequence comes from Pseudomonas sp. Pseusp3, assembly GCF_047304225.1. Taxonomy (NCBI): domain Bacteria; kingdom Pseudomonadati; phylum Pseudomonadota; class Gammaproteobacteria; order Pseudomonadales; family Pseudomonadaceae; genus Pseudomonas; species Pseudomonas sp. Pseusp3. The sequence goes on from NZ_JBGLYV010000017.1 coordinate 1,900, forward strand.
GTCTCGTCCTGCCCAGGCCACGTCGAACGCTTCGTCCTGCCACAACAGATCATGCTCGATGTAGTAACGCAGCATGCCTCTACAGGTCAGTTCGCGGGCGAATTCCAGGTCATCCGGTGTTGCCGGACGCCATTGGCGTTCCATCATTCCAGCTCCACGGAGAGGGTCAGTACGGTCATGGTGCGTCCTTGTGACGATATGTTTGTTGTTGAGGTGCAGAGTGTGTCACAACCTTCGGAGCACTCAAGTGATAGAAAGCGCCGTCGTTGGCCGATAGCATTTTCTGATTGAATCTGCGTACCGGCCTCTAGTAAGCTCGGTCCATCCATCGGAGACAGACCATGTTCAACACTCTCTTGCAGCTTCGTACCGCCAGCGCCTTGCGCTCGGTTGCGGCTGCCCGGGTGAACAACGGTTGTGCTCCGGTCAGCTTTTATTTTGGGTATTGGTTTAGCCACTGGCGCGCCTGATACCCACACGGCGCCCACTTTAAACGGGTCGCCACCAGAGAATTCTCAACCCCCGGTCGGCCTCCCGACCGGGGGTTTTGTTTTTTCAGCCCCATCACTTTTAGCGACACATCAGTCATTCAGAGGATTCAGAACATGAACTACGCCACCTATTACCGTTACGACAGTTTTACCGCCTGGCGATTTACCACCCTCCGCTCGGGACAGCCTGCCGCCTCCGATCGGTCACCCACAGGTGGCAAGCACACACACGCAGCCAATCTGGCCAATTGTCGAACACCCCAGTAGGGCCGAGCGCGCGGGCATGAACCCGCCACCAGCCCAGGAAGCCTTGAATATGAATTCGTCCGTCTCTGCACTGCCGCTGTCCACCTTGAGCCCTGCCAATGAAGTGCTGACCCTGCGCCTGCCCAGCTCATTGCAACTCAAACAGCAATTGCCCCTCGGCAACGCCCTGATCCAGCAAGTCGCCGCCCACCGCCAAGCGGTTCGGGCGATCCTCAACGGTGAAGATTCCCGTCTGCTGGTCATCGTCGGCCCATGCTCGATACACGATCCGAAATCAGCCATCGAATACGCCGGCAACCTTGCCCGCCTCGCCGCCGAAGTCAGCGACCAGATGCTGCTGGTGATGCGCGCCTACGTCGAAAAACCCCGTACCACGGTTGGCTGGAAAGGCCTGGCCTACGACCCGCATCTGGATGGCAGCGATGACATGGCCGCCGGCCTGACGCTGTCCCGCGAGCTGATGCGCGAAATGCTCCGCCTGGGCCTGCCCGTGGCCACTGAACTGCTGCAACCGATGGCGGCAGGTTACTTCGATGATCTGTTGAGCTGGGTGGCGATTGGCGCCCGGACGACGGAGTCGCAGATCCATCGGGAAATGGCCAGCGGCCTGGGCATGCCTGTAGGGTTCAAGAACGGGACTGACGGAGGTGTCGCTGTCGCCAGTGACGCCATGCGCTCCGCGGCCCACCCCCATCGTCATTTCGGTATCGATAGCCAGGGACACCCGGCGATCATTCAAACCCCCGGCAATGCGGACACTCACCTGGTATTGCGCGGCGGCCATCGCGGACCGAACTACGACAGAGCCAGCGTCGCGCAGGTGAACAGCGACCTGTCCAGGCTCAGGATTCCGGCTCGTATCATGGTCGACTGCAGTCACGCCAACAGTGGTAAAAACCCGTTGCGCCAGCCGGCCGTGTTCAACGATGTGCTTGAACAACGTATGCAAGGTGATCGTTCGCTGATTGGCATGATGATCGAAAGCCATTTGTTCGAGGGCTGCCAGCCGTTGAGCTCGTCATTGCAATACGGTGTGTCAGTGACCGATGGCTGCCTCGGTTGGGCCGGAACAGAACAACTGTTGCTTGAAGCGGCAGATCGGCTGCGAGCGCAAGGCAACGCCTGATAGTCGGCATCATCCATCCGCCCTCCGGCCTTCATTCGAAGACTGGAGGGCAAATGGCAATCAATGCCCCATCAGGGACTGCACCTTCACCAGCGTCGCCCCGGAATGCTGGCAAGTGTCATCAAGGCGTTCGACAGAATAGGAAACACGGATCGCAGAATCTCGATGCTCAATCCAGAAGCGGTAGGGAACTATGAACACCAACGGTTCGCCGGCCGTGTCTCTGGTTATTTCGCGGTCGTCACAGTGATTGAAGCTCTCCCCGTCACATTTCAGGTAAACCAGCTCCCCTTTTTGAGCCCTGGGGTTTTCGATGACGATGGTCACGCCATCCTGTGCATCAAGCAGATCCACCCAACCTTCGTCTGCTTCCAGCACAGTGGGCGCTGGCAGTGCCCCCCGCCCCGGCTTGCAGATCATCAGTGTCGTTACTTCAGAGTAACGGGGACCATGCCCTGCTTGCTTGACGCAATAGTCGACGGAAACCCGGGAGCCCAGGTTGGCCGCAATGTACTCCGGGCTCACCCAAAACGACAGTTCGTCCCCCACGGAAAAGGACTCGACCTTGAGTGCGTCACTGAAACTTCCTTCGATCGAAACGCCAGCCCAGGACAGCAACACCCAGTCGCCTGCCGCCATGCGCGCATAGGGTTTGATCGTGACGATCGCCCCTTCCTCCACCCGACCCGGATCAAGCGTTCTACCCATCGTATCGTTCACCGTCGCAGGCAACAGGTCCGATTGCACATCACCTACGCACAGTTGCAAACGATGGGAATTCACAGGCTCCGTAAAACAGCTGCTCATGAGTGAGTAACTGATTTCGAGTGAGCCACCGTCAAGCGCCACGATAGGTGCGCTGCCCACAGTGAAGATCATGTCCTCGCCGACCCGGTCCTCACTGACAAAGCGTGCCACCTGAAGATTGCAGGCAAGGCCATCGGCGTCCAGCCCCGCCCAATGCAATAGCAACTTGTCGCCGCAGGTCATGCCTGGATAAGGCAAAACCCTGATGACGGCTTTTCTGTCAGCGGGGTTCAGAACGCCGTTTTCCGCCTGTTCAAGTATGGGAAGTGGTAAAGGTTGCTGCGCGAGACTCAAGGTATCGGGTTCATAAACAGTCATTCATTCGCTCCAGTCCCTGGAATGAACGCCGAACAGGTGGTCGGCGTTGGATGACGACAATTTAATCTCACGGTCAACAGTAGTGATGTCAGCCCCTCGCTCCGGCTCGCCTGGAAAAAAGATATATCCGAAGTAGGTCTTTGATCAGTAGCAAGCGGATTGCCGCGAAAAGTCGTCAAACCATTCCGACTAATGCCTCAACCACTCTTAAGCATTCGTACCTGTTCTATTCCGCTTTTCGCAAGCTTCGGCGGACTATTCATACATCACACCAACCTCGAGTGTTTTAGAGTGAAACGCCATGCAGTCCCAATGAACTTCTGCGTTGAGGTATGAATATGCAAAGGAATGCAAACACTTGTTATCCGTTACTGCTGGTCCACGGCCTTTTCGGTTTCGAAAGAATCGGCAAGTTCGAGCTCTTTCACGACATCAGGCAGGCGCTGAGGAACGCCGGAGCAAGGGTGTTCGTTCCCCATTTGTCGGCCGCCCATGACAACGAGGTACGCGGTGACCAATTACTCACGCAGATCGAGCGGGTACTGGAAGGAACCGGTGCAAGCAAAGTCAACCTCATAGGCCATGGCCAGGGCGCACTGACTGCACGTTATGCCGCAGCGATTGCGCCAAACAGGGTCGCGTCGGTGACTTCAGTCAGCGGGCCGAACCATGGCTCGGAACTGGCCGATTTCCTGCGCAAGGCTTTGACGCCGGGCTGCCTTCCGGAACATGTGGCCGAGACGGTGGTGACCGTCTTCGCCGACTTCCTCGCGACATTAAGCGACAATCAGTACCAACCGCGGAGTGCCATTGCGGCCCTCAATGCGCTGACCACCGAAGGCGTAAGCGCATTCAACGACAAGTACCCGCAAGGCCTGCCGACCACTTGGGGTGGCAAGGGGCGCGAACGGGTCAACGGTGTTCGTTACTACTCGTGGAGCGGCGTGCTGCAGTCGAATGTTCTCGAAGAAGGACTCTATGCGCTCGATCCGCTCCATGCCCTGTGTCGGGCCCTTTCCGTTTATTTCGTCACGGAAGGCGAGCAGAACGACGGTTTGGTCGGTCGCTTCAGTTCCCATCTGGGCACGGTCATCCGTTCCGACTATGCGCTGGATCATCTGGACACCATTGGCCAACCGACCGGCCAGTTGCGCACGGGAGTCGACCCGATTGAATTGTATGTCCAGCATGCCGGGCGACTGAAAGACGCCGGTCTTTGAGGCGTCACCCGCCGTGGATCCCGCGTGGAACGGAACTTTGAGGAGAAATAGCTCACTGAATCCGGTAGGCTCAGCACTTTATCGAGTATTGAAAGGAGTATTTTCCCATGGCTAAAGCCACTGCCCGTCACATCCTTGTTGCCTCGGAAGCCAAGTGCAACGAACTCAAGGCTCAAATCGAGGCCGGCGCCGACTTCGCCGAGGTTGCCAAGGCAAACTCCACCTGCCCTTCCAGCCGCCAGGGCGGTGACCTGGGTTCGTTCGGTCCGGGCCAGATGGTCAAGGAATTCGACACCGTGGTCTTCAGCGCGCCGATCAACGTGGTCCAGGGCCCGGTCAAGACCCAGTTCGGTTACCACCTGCTGGAAGTGACCAGCCGTCAGGACTGATCGACGCTTGAGCCATTCACACAACGGCCCGCCTTTTGGTGGGCCGTTGTGTTTCCGACACGTAATTCGGCTGGCGAGGGACGCGCCGCTAGCGTACAAATTGTGGTTAACGACCACCCGGCTCTAAGGCTGAAAATGCGACTGGCTTTCACTACCTTGTTGTTCACGACCGTGGCCCTGTTGTCGGGTGCCGCGGGTGTGAATGCAGCACCGCAACCGGCAATGACCGTGTACGGCGAACCGGCAAAATACCCTGCCGGCTTCAGTCATTTCGCCTACACCAACCCGCAGGCCCCCAAGGGCGGCACGATGCGGCGCTCGGCAATCGAAATCGGTCAGTTCGACCATGTCTTGCCTTACATCGACAAAGGCATCGGCGTCACACAGATCGACGGCTTGCTCTATTCACCGCTGGCCCAGCGCTCGCTGGACGAGCCGTACACCGTGTACGGCCTGGTGGCAGAGAAAATGGAGCGCTCCGGGGACGGCCTGTCGCTACGCTTTTACCTCAACCCCAAAGCGCGCTTTGCCGATGGCAAACCGATTACCGCCGAAGACGTGCGCTACACCTTCGACCTGCTGATGACCCAGGGCAGCCTGCGTTACCGCACCCAGTTCGCCGACGTCAAAGGCGTCGAAGTGGAATCACCGCTAACCATCCGCTTTGATTTCAGGAACAGCGAAAATCGCACCCTGCCGCTGGATATCGCGACCCTGCCGGTGTTTCCCGAACACTGGTGGAAGACCCGCGACTTCGCCAGTGGCGGCGGCTATGAAGCGCCGTTGGGCAGCGGTCCCTATAAAGTCGGCAAGATCGATTCCGGGCGCAGCATCACGTTCGAGCGCAATCCCGACTGGTGGGGTAAAGACCTGCCGGTCAGCCGTGGCCTGTACAACTTCGATCATTTCAGCATCGAGTACTTCGGCGATACCGACGTGGCGCGCCAGGTCCTGCGCGGTGGCGCCTATGACTACAATCGCGAATTTTCCGCCACCAGCTATTCCATCGGCTACGACAGCCCGGCCCTGAGCGACGGTCGCCTGCAAAAGGCCCACCTCGCCACCGAAGCGCCGCAGCCGGCCCAGGGTTTTGTGTTCAATCTGCAAAAGCCCATGTTCCAGGACCGTCGCGTGCGCCAGGCCCTGGTGATGCTGTGGGACTTCGAGTGGAGCAACCGGCAGATGATGCGCGACATGTACATCCGCCAGCAGAGCTTTTTCTCCAATACTGATCTTGCTGCCCGCAAACTGCCGGACGCGGGTGAGCTGGCGATTCTCGAACCGCTGCGCGGGCAGATTCCCGACGAAGTCTTCACTAAAGTGTTCGAGGCGCCGAAGACCGATGGCAGCGGCGTGATTCGCGACAAGCAGTTGCAGGCCCTGGACTTGCTCGAACAGGCCGGCTGGAAACCCAAAGGCGATCAACTGGTCAATGCCGACGGCGAGCCTTTGAGTTTTACGTTCCTGGTCAGTCAGAACGGCATGGACCGCCTGCTGTTGCCCTATAAACGCACGTTGAAACAGATTGGCATCGACCTGAACATCCGCCGAATCGACTCGTCCCAGTACGTCAATCGCCTGATGAGCCGCGACTACGACATGATCGTCACCGGCTACCCGGTCACCACGTCTCCGGGAAACGAACTGCTCAACTATTTCAGTTCGGCGGCGGCCACCGACCCGGGATCAAACAATTACATGGTGTTGAAGAACCCGGCAGTGGACACTCTGATCACCGGGCTGATCCGCGCCAATACCCAGGCCGACATGCTGCATTACGCCCACGCCCTGGACCGGGTGCTGCAATGGAACTACTACTGGATTCCCAACTACTACCCGCCGGGAACCTCTACAGTGTGGTGGAACCGCTTCGGCATCCCGAACGTGCAAGCGAGCAATGACGAAGCCATCGAAAGCTGGTGGGAGATGAGCACCACGCCATTGACCAACCAACAGATGACCGCCGAGCGTATCAGCCGTGGCAAACCCGGAGGGCCGCACTGATGTGGGCTTACATATTACGGCGCCTGCTGCTGATCATTCCGACGCTGGTGATCATTCTTCTGGTCAACTTTGTCATCGTCCAGGCCGCGCCGGGCGGGCCGGTCGAACAGGCCATAGCGCACCTGCAAGGCATTGGCGGCGCTGCGGTCGGCGGCGGCTCCGGCTCCGGCGAAACCATGAGCGGCAAGTCCCGGGCCAGTCGCGGGCTCGATCCGCAGCTGATCAAGGACATTGAAAAACAGTACGGCTTCGATAAACCGGCACACGAACGCCTCTGGCTGATGCTCACCAGCTACGCGCGCCTGGACTTCGGCAAGAGTTTCTTCCGCGGCGCCACCGTCACCGACCTGATCCTCGAAAAAATGCCCGTGACCATTTCCCTCGGGCTCTGGGCGACGCTGATCACCTACCTGGTGTCGATTCCCCTGGGCATCCGCAAGGCCGTGCACCATGGCAGCCAATTCGACATCTGGAGCAGTACCGCGATCATCATCGGCTATGCCATGCCGGCGTTCCTGTTTGCGATGTTCCTGATCGTGGTCTTTGCCGGTGGCACTTCGCTGAACTGGTTTCCGGTCCGCGGGTTGGTCTCGGACAACTTCGAATCGCTGTCGACCGTTGGCAAAGTGGCCGACTACTTCTGGCATCTGGTGTTACCGGTGACCGCGCTGGTGATCGGCGGTTTCGCCACACTGACCATCCTCACCAAGAACTCGTTCCTCAATGAAATCACCCGCCAGTACGTGGTCACTGCCCGGGCCAAGGGTTTGAGTGAACGACGTGTGCTCTATGGACACGTATTCCGCAACGCCATGCTGCTGGTGGTGTCGGGCATTCCCCAGGCGTTCATCAGTGTCTTTTTTGCCGGTTCCCTGCTGATCGAAGTGATCTTCTCCCTCGACGGCCTGGGCCGCATGAGCTACGAAGCGGCGGTATCACGGGACTATCCGGTGGTGTTCGGCTCGTTGTTCATCTTCACCCTGTTCGGCCTTCTGATAAAACTGGTCGGCGACCTCTGCTACACCCTGGTCGACCCGCGTATCGACTTCGCCGCGAGGAACGGCTGATGCTCAAACTTTCACCGCTGGCGCGTCGCCGTTTCGAGCGATTCAAGAAAAACCGTCGGGGCTGGTGGTCGCTCTGGCTGTTTGTCGGCCTGTTCCTGATGACCCTGGGCGGCGAGCTGATCGCCAATGACAAACCGTTATTGGTCAGCTATCAAGGCCAGTGGTACTTCCCGGTCTTCAAGCGCCACACCGAACAGGAGTTCGGCGGGCAACTGCCGTTTCAGGCCGACTACCGCAGCGACTATGTACAGAAGCTGATCAAGAAGGACGGTGGCTGGTTGCTGTTTCCGCCGATTCCGTTCAGTGATGACACCCCTAACTACGACCTGAACAAACCCGCCCCCAGTCCGCCCTCCAGCGTCAATTGGCTGGGCACCGACGACCAGGCACGGGACGTGCTGGCCCGGGTGATCTTCGGTGCCCGGGTGTCGATCCTGTTTGCCTTGATGCTGACGTTTGTCAGTGCCCTGATCGGCATCGCGGCCGGGGCACTGCAAGGCTATTACGGCGGCTGGGTGGATTTGCTTGGCCAGCGTCTGCTGGAGGTGTGGTCGGGGTTACCAGTGCTGTACCTGCTGATCATCCTGTCGGGCTTCGTCGAGCCGAATTTCTGGTGGCTGCTGGGAATCATGGCGCTGTTTTCATGGCTGGCCCTGGTGGACGTGGTGCGCGCGGAGTTCCTGCGCGGGCGCAACCTGGAATACGTCAAGGCCGCACGCGCACTGGGCCTGACTGACCGCAAAGTCATCGTGCGACACATTCTGCCCAACGCGATGAACGCGACCTTGAGCTACTTGCCGTTCATTCTCACCGGAGCGATTTCCACCCTGACCGCGCTGGACTTCCTCGGCTTCGGCATGCCTGCCGGCAGCGCGTCCCTGGGTGAACTGATCGGTCAGGGCAAGCAAAACCTGCAGGCGCCGTGGCTGGGCCTGACGGCGTTCTTCACCCTGGCGCTGATTCTTTCTTTACTGGTGTTCATTGGCGAAGCACTGCGCGACGCGTTTGATCCCCGGTCATGATGTGGATGTTGATATGACCAACCTGATCGAAATCCGTGACCTCAGCGTGGCCTTCAGCGGGCAGGCCGTGGTGCGCAATCTGTGCCTGGACATCCGCCCCGGCGAATGCCTGGCGCTGGTGGGCGAATCGGGGTCGGGCAAGTCAGTGACGGCCCACTCGATCCTCCAGTTGCTGCCGCAAACCGACACCGAGACAACCGGCAGCATTCGCTATCGCGGCCAGGAACTGGTGGGCGCCGATACCGGCAAGTTGCGACAACTGCGCGGCAATCGCATAGCGATGATTTTCCAGGAGCCGATGACCTCCCTCAACCCGCTGCACAGCATCGAAAAGCAGATCGGTGAAACCTTGCTGGTACACAAAGGCCTGGCGGGCAAAGCCGCGCAAGCGCGGATCCTTGAATTGCTGCACCTGGTGGGCATCCAGAAACCCGAAGAACGCCTCAAGGCCTATCCCCATCAATTGTCCGGCGGCCAGCGCCAGCGGGTGATGATCGCCATGGCCCTGGCGTGCGAACCGGAACTGCTGATTGCCGACGAGCCGACCACCGCGCTGGACGTGACGGTGCAGCGCAAGATCCTGCTGTTGCTCAAATCCCTGCAACAGCGGCTGGGCATGTCGCTGCTGCTGATCAGCCATGACCTCAATCTGGTGCGCAGCATCGCCCAGCGCGTGTGCGTGATGAAGGCCGGGGAAATCGTCGAGCAGGCGCCTTGCGAGATCCTTTTCACCGAGCCGAAGCACCCTTACAGCTGCGTATTGCTGCACGCCGAACCCGAGGGCCAGGCCTTGCCCCGGGACGCGCGCGAAAACGTGCTGGAGGTGGATAACCTGCAGGTGCGGTTTCCCGTCGGTGGAGGCCTGTTTCAGCGCAAGACCTGGCTGCGGGCCGTCGATGGCATCAGCCTGAACATTCAACGTGGCAAGACCCTGGGCATTGTCGGCGAATCCGGTTCCGGCAAGTCCACACTCGGCCAGGCGATCCTGCGTTTGCTCGACTCCGAAGGCAGCATCCGCTTTCAAGGCCAGGCGCTGGATGGCCTGACGCAAAAGCAGCTACGCCCATGGCGCAAGAAGATGCAGGTGGTGTTCCAGGACCCCTTCGGCAGCCTCAGTCCGCGCATGTCGGTAGCGCAGATCATCAGCGAGGGCCTGGAAGTGCACAGCCAGTTGAGCGCTGAAGAATGCAATGCCGAAGTGATCCGGGCACTGAGCGAAGTCGGCCTCGACCCGCAAAGCCGCCATCGCTATCCCCACGAATTCTCCGGTGGACAGCGCCAGCGCATCGCCATCGCCCGGGCGCTGGTGCTGAAGCCGGCGCTGATCCTGCTCGACGAACCGACCTCGGCGCTGGACCGCACGGTGCAGAAACAGGTGGTCGCCCTGCTCCGCCAGCTTCAGGAAAAACACGGCTTGACCTATCTGTTCATCAGCCATGACCTGGCGGTGGTGCGCGCCCTGGCCCACGACATGATCGTGGTCAAGGACGGCAAAGTGGTGGAACGCGGCGCCAGCCATGAGGTGTTTGCCTCACCGCAGCATCCGTACACCAAGGAGCTGTTGGCGGCGGCGTTGTTGGGGCAGGCATAATCTTGCCGTTAGACCGCATCGCGGCCTTCGCGAGCAAGCCCGCTCCCACAATTGATCTGTGTCGTGCACAAATCCCCTGTGGGAGCGGGCTTGCTCGCGAAGAGGCCAGCACAGGCAATACATAATCAGGATCAGCCCCCATGAACACCACCGAAAGCCTCAAGGACTACCAGCGCGTTCGCTTGCTGGCAATCCGCTCGTTGTTCGAGATCATCGAGCAATCGAGCGAGGGCACGGTGATTGTCGACCGCGATGCCAACATCGTCTGGATGAACGAGCGCTATGCCCGGCGCTTTGGCCTGCAATCGGCGGAAGTTGCGATTGGCAAACCCTGCGAAAGCGTGATCCCCGGCAGCCTGTTGCGTGAGGTGGTGCGCACCGGCCGGCCGATTTTGCTGGATATGCAAGACACCCCCAAAGAGCCGCTGGTGGTCATGCGCCTGCCGATTCACGACGATGCCGGCGTGGTGATCGGCGCCATCGGTTTCGCCCTGTTCGACGAATTGCGCAGCCTGTCGCCGATGCTCAAGCGCTACATGAGCATGCAGGAAGAACTGGCTTCCACCCGCTCGCTGCTGCGGGCGCGACAGACCAAATACAACTTCGCCCACTTCATCGGCACCAGTGCCGCCAGCCTGGAAGTCAAACGTCGCGCCCGGCGCAGTGCGAGTACCGAATCGCCGGTGCTGCTGCTCGGCGAAACCGGTACCGGCAAGGAGTTGCTGGCCCAGGCCATCCACAACGCCTCGCCCCGTGCGCACAAGGCGTTCGTGAGCATCAACAGCGCGGCGATTCCTGAATCGTTGCTGGAAGCCGAATTCTTCGGCACCGCCCCCGGCGCGTATACCGGTGCCGACCGCAAGGGCCGTGCTGGCAAACTGCAAATCGCCCAGGGCGGCACGTTGTTCCTCGATGAAATCGGCGACATGCCGCTGCCCCTGCAAAGCAAGCTGCTGCGGGTATTGCAGGAAAAGGAATTCGAGCCGGTGGGCTCCAACGAGGTGATCCAGAGCGATGTGCGGGTGATCGCCGCGACCTCCACGGACCTCGAGGCGGCCATCAAGCGTGGCGAATTCCGCGCCGACCTGTATTACCGGCTCAATGTGTTGCCGATCCAGGTTCCGCCCCTGCGCGATCGCCTCGATGACGTGCCGGCGCTCAGCGAGGCGATTCTTGAGGAGCTGCGCAGCCAGCATGAACTGCACCACGATGCCCTGGAACTGTTGGGGCAACACGCCTGGCCGGGGAACATCCGGGAACTGCGCAATGTGCTGGAACGGGCCGCTTTGCTCAGTGATGACTTGCGCCTGACGGTGGCGGACATCCGTGCAGCGATTGGTACGTTCACCCCGGTGGAGCGCGTGGCGCCATTGGCCATCGAACCGATTGCCCACGAGACGTTCAGTGCGGCGCGGGAGCGGTTTGACCGGCAACTGATCGAAACGACCCTCGCGCAATGTGGGGGCAAGGTGATTGATGCAGCGGCGCGGTTGGGGTTGGGTCGGTCGACGTTGTACAAAAAGATGGTGGCTTTGGGAATTGCAGAGTCTCACTAAAGAGACATATATCTCCTTTTATAGAACGTCCATCGCGAGCAAGCTCGCTCCTACAGGATAGGGTGTTCCACTGACCAACTCGGTCAACTGTGGGAGCGGGCTTGCTCGCGAAGAGGCCGGCACTACCGAAAAAGGTCTCAATACAGAGACAATATTTCCTTACAGCATCAACCAGATCAAAATATATCCTTATATTTCAACAAGTTAAGCATCTGGCACAAAACTCGCTATACGCCTCTCCTGTCAAGTTTCACCCTACAAAAATAACAAACCAGGAGACACACCATGAGTGTGATCATTGCCTTGGCAGCCCTCGCGCTGCTGATGCTGGCTGCCTACCGTGGCTATAGCGTTATCCTTTTTGCCCCGATTGCCGCCCTCGGCGCTGTCCTGCTGACTGACCCGTCCGCCGTCGCCCCCGCTTTCACCGGGGTGTTCATGGAAAAAATGGTCGGTTTCATCAAGCTGTATTTCCCGGTGTTCCTGCTCGGTGCGGTGTTCGGCAAGTTGATTGAACTGTCCGGCTTCTCACGCTCCATCGTCGCGGCCGCGATTCGCTTGCTCGGCACCCGCCAGGCGATGCTGGTGATCGTGCTGGTCTGCGCCCTGCTGACCTACGGCGGCGTATCGTTGTTTGTGGTGGTGTTCGCGGTCTATCCGTTTGCCGCCGAAATGTTCCGCCAGAGCAACATCCCCAAGCGGCTGATTCCGGCGACCATTGCCCTCGGCGCCTTCTCGTTCACCATGGACGCCCTGCCTGGCACGCCGCAGATCCAGAACATCATCCCCAGCACCTTCTTCAACACCACTGCCTGGGCTGCACCGTGGCTGGGCGTGATCGGCACGATCTTCGTGTTCTGCGCCGGCATGCTGTTTCTCCAGCGCCAGCGCAACAAGGCCCAGCGTACCGGTGAGGGCTATGGTTCGGACCTGCGCAACGAACCGGAAACCGCCGCCGACATCAAACTGCCCAATCCCTGGATCGCCCTGTCTCCGCTGCTGGCAGTGGGCATCATGAACCTGCTGTTCACCCAGTGGATTCCCCAGTGGTACGGCAAGACCCACAGCCTCGCGTTGCCGGGCATGGCCGTGCCGGTGACCACGGAAATCGCCAAGCTCACGGCGATCTGGGCGGTCCAGGCCGCGCTGTTGGTGGGCATCCTCATGGTGCTGGCGTTCGGCTACAAGGCGATCAGCCGCAAACTCGCCGAAGGCAGTAAAAGCGCGGTCAGCGGTGCGCTGCTGGCGGCCATGAACACCGCCTCGGAATACGGTTTCGGTGCCGTGATCGCGTCCCTGCCCGGCTTTCTGGTGCTGGCCGACTGGCTCAAGAGCATTCCCAACCCACTGGTCAACGAAGCCATTACCGTGACCCTGCTGGCTGGTATCACCGGTTCCGCCTCGGGTGGCATGAGCATCGCGCTGGCGGCGATGTCCGAGCAGTTCATCAGCGCCGCCCATGCTGCGAACATTCCGCTGGAAGTGCTGCACCGGGTCGCCGCGATGGCCAGCGGCGGCATGGACACCCTGCCGCACAACGGCGCGGTGATTACCCTGTTGGCCGTCACCGGGCTGACCCACCGCGAGGCTTATAAAGACATTTTCTGTATTACGCTGATCAAGACCCTGGCGGTTTTCGTGGTGATCGGCACCTTCTACGCCACTGGCATTGTGTGAGGTATTCATGACGACTCTTTCGGGCAAGACCGCACTGGTCACCGGCTCCACCAGCGGCATCGGCCTGGGGATTGCCCTCAGCCTGGCCAAGGCCGGGGCCAACCTGATCCTCAACGGCTTCGGCGATGCCTCCAGCGTGATCGCCGAGGTGCAACAATTCGGTGGCAAGGTCGGCCATCACCCGGCCGATGTCAGCGATCCGGCGCAAATTGCCGACATGATCGCCTACGCCGAACGCGAGTTCGGCGGCGTCGACATTCTGGTCAATAATGCAGGTATTCAACACGTCGCAACGGTGGATGAGTTTCCGGTGGAGCGCTGGGATTCGATCATCGCCATCAACCTGTCGTCGGTGTTCCACAGCACCCGTTTGAGTCTGCCGGGCATGCGCGCCAAGGGTTGGGGCCGGGTGATCAACATCGCCTCGGTGCATGGCCTGGTCGGCTCGGTGGGCAAGTCAGCCTATGTCGCGGCCAAGCATGGGGTGATCGGCCTGACCAAAGTGGTCGCCCTGGAAACCGCGACCACCCAGGTCACCTGCAACGCGATCTGCCCGGGCTGGGTACTGACGCCACTGGTGCAAAAGCAGATCGACGATCGTGCCGCCAGTGGAGTCGATCCGCAGCAGGCGCAGCACGATTTGCTCGCCGAGAAGCAGCCATCGCTGGAGTTTGTGACGCCGCCGCAACTGGGTGAACTGGTGCTGTTCCTGTGCAGCGATGCCGGCAGCCAGGTGCGTGGCGCGGCGTGGAATGTGGATGGTGGGTGGCTGGCGCAGTAACTGGCCGATGGACCGCGTTATCGTTCTTCGCGAGCAAGCCCGCTCCCACAGGGGATCGCATTTCCATGTGGGAGCGGGCTTGCTCGCGAATGGATCTACAGACATAAGAAGAGGCAAACCATGTCCGACATCCTCTGGCAACCCGACGCCAAACGCATTGGCAAGACGCGCATGGAGGCTTTCCGGCGCTTCGTCAATCAGCGGTATCACCTCAAGATTGACGACTACCCTGCCCTGCACCAATGGTCCATCGAGCAACGTCCCGACTTCTGGCAGGCGATCGTCGATTTCTTCGACATTCGTTTTCATGAACAACCCGACACCGTGCTGCTCGAAGGCCCTGAGATGCCCAGCGCCCAGTGGTTTCCCGGCGCGACCCTGAACTTTGCCGAACACTTGCTGCTGCGTCGCGACGATGCGGTGGCCGTGGTCGCCATCGGGGAAAACGGTCAACGCGAACACCTGACCTGGGCCGAACTGGCAGAACAGGTTGCCGGTTTTCAGAACGGTTTGATCGCCGCCGGCGTCGGTGTGGGTGACCGGGTCGCCGCCTGCATGCCCAACACCTGGCAAACCCTGGTGGCGATGCTCGCCACCACCAGTCTTGGCGCGGTCTGGTCCTGTTCTTCACCGGACTTCGGCACTCAAGGGGTGGTTGACCGCTTCGGCCAGATCGAACCGAAAGTGCTGGTGACCTGCGCCGGTTATCGCTATGCCGGCAAGGAGATCGACCAGACCGCCAAGGTCAACGAAATCCTCGAACGCCTGCCGTCGTTGCAGCAGTTGATCATCCTGCCGTATGGGCGGCCGCATACGCGGATCGAACATTTCCGCACCCCGGCCAACGTGACGCTGTGGGACGATTTCTACGAGCCCGGCGGCGAACCGGATTTCGTCCCGGTGCCCTTCGCCCACCCGCTGTACATCCTCTACTCCAGCGGCACCACCGGCGTACCCAAATGCATCATCCACAGCACCGGCGGCGTACTCCTGCAACACGTCAAGGAACACGGCTTGCATTGTGATCTCGGCCCCGGCGAACGCCTGTTCTACTACACCACCTGCGGCTGGATGATGTGGAACTGGCTGGTGTCGGCGTTGGCGACAGGCAGCTCCGTGGTGCTGTATGACGGCTCGCCGTTCCATCCCGACCCGCAACGCTTGATCGACCTGATCGACGACGAGTCCATCAATGTCTTTGGCACCAGCCCGAAATTTCTCGCGACCCTGGAAAGCAGCGGCATCAAGCCGCGTGAAAGTCATGACCTGGGCAGCCTCAAGACCTTGCTTTGCACCGGCTCGGCGCTGTCGCCGCAGAGTTACGACTTCGTTTATCGCGACTTCAAGGCTGACGTGTGCCTGGCCTCGATGTCCGGCGGCACCGACATCGTCTCGTGCTTCGTCAACGGCAACCCTGTGTCGCCAGTGCGGCGTGGCGAAATCATGGGCAAGAGCCTGGGCATGGCCGTCGAAGTGTGGAACGACGCCGGCCAACCGGTGATCGGCGAAAAAGGCGAACTGGTGTGCACCCGCCACTTCCCGGCAATTCCCGTTGGCCTGTGGAACGATGCCGATGGCGAAAAGCTGCGCAAATCCTATTTCAGTCTGTTCCCCGGCGTCTGGGCCCAGGGTGACTACGCCGAACAACTGCCCCATGGCGGGATGATGATCCACGGCCGCTCGGATGCCGTGCTCAACCCCGGCGGCGTGCGCATCGGCACGGCGGAAATCTATCGCCAGGTGGAAAAAATCCCACAGGTGCTCGACAGCGTGGCCATCGGTCAACAATGGCAGGATGACGTGCGGGTGGTGCTGTTCGTAAAGCTGCGCGAAGGGCTCGAACTGGACGAGGCATTGCAACAGCAGATCCGCCAGACGATTCGCGCCAACACCACGCCGCGTCATGTACCGGCGAAAATCGTCGCGGTCACCGACATTCCCCGGACCATCAGTGGCAAAGTCGTTGAGCTGGCGGTGCGTAATGTGGTGCATGGGCAGAAGGTGAAGAACACCGATGCGCTGGCCAATCCCGAAGCGCTGGAGCAGTACCGGAACAGACCCGAACTCCTGGATTGAAATATGGTTACCTGTAGGAGCGAGCTTGCTCGCGATAAACCCGAGAGCGCCGCGGGGCACCTGGCAACCAGCGTAATCGTTGACGACCATCGCGAGCGGGCTCGCTCCTACAACAACCTGTGCAAGAATGGTTGCCAGATAAAGCGACTCAGGCGCAGGACTCCTTGATGAACGCAATACCGACCGGCAGTGATGCCCAGGCCCTGATAGCCCGGCTCGACTGGGCAAACAGTCCGCTGGGCGCTGCCAGCACCTGGCCACAGAGCCTGCGAACCGCCGTGGACATCGTCATTCACTCACCGATGCCGATGCTGCTGCTTTGGGGCCCGCAACTGACGCAGATCTACAACGACGGCTTCGCCCTGCTCGCCGGAAACAAACATCCACATGCTTTCGGACAACCGGCACACCTGATCTGGCCTGAGTTGAAAGACTTTACCGACCCGATTTACCGCGCCGTCCTGCAGGGTCAGGTACGAACCTACAGCGAACAACGCTTTACCCTGCAACGTGACGGGCGGGAGTCCGACTTCTGGCTCGACCTGACCTACAGCCCGATCCGCGACGAAAGTGCCGAGGTGGCCGGGATTCTGGTCACCGCCATCGAAACCAACGAACGCCGACGCATCGCCCTCGAGCTCGAACAGCGCTCGGCGGCCAGCCTCAAGGCCCAACGTGAAACCGAGGAGCGCCTGCAACTGGCCCTCGCCGCCACCGATGCGGTCGGTACCTGGGACTGGGACATCAGTGAGGACCGTTTCATCGCCGATGCGCATTTTGCCCAGTTGCACGGCATCGACCCGGCCATGGCCAACCAGTTGCCGATCAGTGAGTACCTGCATGGCGTACATCCGCAAGACCGTGCCCTGATCGCCCGCAGCATCAAGCATTGCATCACCCACGGCAGCGAATACGCCGAGGAATATCGCCTGCTGCAATCCGACGGCCAGATGCGCTGGGTGTTTGCCCGCGGTCGCTGTTACAAGGATCACCACGGCCGGCCGACCCGTTTCCTCGGCGCCGCCCTGGACCTGACCGAACGCAAACATACCGAACAGGCCCTGCGCCAAAGCCAAACTGAGTTGCAACTGATCATCAACGCCATGCCGATCCTGATCAGCTACGTCGACCGCGAAGAACGCTTTCGCCTGAACAATTCGGCGTACCTCGACTGGTACGGGCTGACGCCGCAAGAGCTTTACGGGCGAACCATTCTTGAAGTGCTCGGCGAAGAAGCCTATGCGCTGCGCGCCCCGTACATCACCGAGGCGCTGTCCGGCCGGCCCTGCTGTTTCAGCATCAGCACGCCACACCGCGACGGCAGCATCCGCCAGGCCTTGATGAATTACCTGCCACGCCACGGTGCGGACGGCGCGGTGAACGGCTTCTACATCTTCGTGATCGACGAAACCGAACGCAAAAAGACCGAAGAAGCCTTGCGCAACCTGAACGAAACCCTTGAGGAACGGGTTGCCGCCCGCACCCGGCAACTGGCCGAGGCCAACGAGCGTTTGCAAAACGAGATGTTCGAGCGTGAGCGCGCCGAAGACGCCTTGCGCCACGCCCAGAAAATGGAAGCGGTCGGCCAGCTGACCGGCGGCATCGCCCATGACTTCAACAACATGCTCACCGGTATCATTGGCAGCCTCGACCTGATGCAACGCTACATCGCCGACGGGCGTTTCAGCGAGATCGGCCGATTCACCGAGGCGGCCGTGTCTTCGGCCAACCGTGCCGCCGCGCTCACCCATCGCTTGCTGGCATTCTCTCGGCGTCAATCGCTCAACCGCAAGCCGCTGAATCCCAACGAGCTGATTCATTCGCTCGAAGAGCTGCTCAGTCGCACCAAGGGCGACCACATCGAACTCAAACTGCAATTGGCCGAGAACGTCTGGCGGGTCAACACCGATGTCAGCCAGCTGGAAAACGCCTTGCTCAACCTGGTGATCAACGCCCGGGACGCCATGCACGAGGGCGGTGAGTTGCAGATCGAAACGGCCAACGTGTACCTCGACGGCAGTGACCTCACGACCCTGGAACCGGTCAAGGCCGGTGACTACGTGATGATTGCCGTCAGTGACAACGGCACCGGCATGACGCCCTCGGTACTGGCCAAGGCATTCGACCCGTTCTTCACCACCAAACCCATCGGCCAGGGCACCGGATTGGGCTTGTCGATGATTTACGGCTTCGCCCAGCAATCGGGAGGCCACGTCAGTCTGTTCAGCCTGCCCGGTCGGGGCACCAGCGTGCGCTTGTACCTGCCGCGCCTGCACTCGATCGAGCCGGAAAAGGTCCTGTCACCCGTCGTCGGCGAGGCACCGGCGGCGATTGCCGGCGAAACCGTGATGCTGGTCGAGGACGATGCGGCGGTACGCATGCTGGTACTGGACCTGCTCAAGGAGCTCGGTTATCGCGCCCATGAAGCCGAAGATGCCAGGGGCGCCCTGCCGGTACTGGAGTCAGACCTGCGGGTGGACCTGCTGGTGACCGACGTGGGATTGCCCGGCATGAACGGCCGACAACTGGCAGAAATCGCCCGCCAGCATCGCCCCGGACTGAAAGTGCTGTTCATGACCGGTTACGCGGAGATCGCCGCCGAGCGCCAGGGATTCCTGGAAGAAGGCATGGACATGGTGAGCAAACCGTTTTCCATCGACCTGCTGGCCAACAAGATTCGCACGATGATCGGTCAACCGGACTGAGTTGGGGCATAATCGCGCGCCCCCGCTGGCATCCACATAGCCACCACCGTTGCAAGGTAACCGCCACATGAAAGCTCAAGCCCGCCATATTCTGGTGAAAACCTCGGAAGAAGCCGAGCAGCTCAAACAACGCATCGCCAAGGGTGAAGCGTTTGATGTGCTGGCCAAGAAGTATTCGACCTGCCCATCGGGCAAGCGCGGCGGTGACCTCGGCGAAGTGCGGCCGGGGCAGATGGTCGGCGTGATCGACGCGGTGATCTTCAAGAAGCCGCTGCGGGTGGTCCATGGGCCGATCAAGAGCAAGTTCGGGTATCACCTGGTGCAGGTGTTCTACCGGGATTGATGCATTTGGCTTGAGGGCCTCTTCGCGAGCAAGCCCGCTCCCACAGGTCGTGTGAACACTGAGGATCCATGTGGGAGCGGGCTTGCTCGCGAACCGATGGCGCAGCCAGCGGCCATTCAACGCTTACTTCGGAATCAACGCCCCCGGCAGCTGAATCACCCGGCTCGCCAACCGATGTCCCGCTTCAGCCGCCTCCACCGGACTCCCACCCTTCAGCCGCGAGGCCAGATACGCCGCACTGAACGAATCCCCCGCCGCCGTGGTGTCCACCACCCGCTCGACTTTCTGCGCCGGCACCTCGAACGACTCGCCCGTACAACGAATCAGGCACGCTTCAGCACCGCGCTTGAGCACCACCTCCGGCGTACCGATCTGCTCATACGCGGCAAACACCGCGTCACAATCGGCATAACCGAACAACGCCTGTTCGTCATCCACTGTCAGCAACGCCAGGTCGACATACGCCAGCACTCGGCGATACGCCGCCCGGGCGTCCTCGACCGAGGCCCACAGCCGTGGCCGGTAGTTGTTGTCGAACACGATTCGCGCATCACGCTGGCGCGCTTCGATCAGGGTTTCCAGCAGTTTTCCCCGGCCTTGCTCGCCGAGCACCGCCAGGGTGATGCCGCTGAAGTACAGCACGTCATAATCCGGCAGCGCCGCCAGGATCGGCTCGGCGGCCGGCGTAGTGAAGCAATCGCGAACCGCCGCTTCATTGCGCCAGTACAGGAAGCGCCGCTCACCCGCCGCGTCAGTCTGGATGCAATACAAACCCGGCAGACGCCCGGGCAAGCGCTGAACCATGCCGAGCCCGATGTTTTCCGCCGCCCAACTGCGGCACATCGCATCGCTGAAACTGTCATCGCCCAAGGCGGTGACGTAGTCCACGATGCCATTCGCCCCCAGTTCCCGGGACAGGTACACCGCCGTGTTCAAGGTGTCGCCACCGAAGCTCTGTTGCAGGCTGCCGTCGGCGCGATGCTGCAACTCGATCATGCACTCGCCGATCAGGGCGATGCGTGGGGTGTCGGGGCCGAGGGTGTTGATGGTGTTCATACGCGGATTTCTCTTTTTGTCTGGTAGGGCCTCTTCGCGAGCAAGCCCGCTCCCACATTGGATCTTCGGTGTACACAAAACCCTGTGGGAGCGGGCTTGCTCGCGAACGGAGCGCCTCGCTCTCAAGCCTTAGAAACAGGTTTCCATGGTCTCGATGACGTTCAGTTGCTCGTCCACCAGACAGCCGATGCGCCACTTGTCGAACGTCAGGCACGGGTGCGAAGTGCCGAACGAAATGATGTCGCCCACCCGCAGATCAACCCCAGGCGCCACGGTCATGAACGCATGCTGGTCCATCACAGCGGTGACTTTGCAGGCACTCACATCATCGCCAACAGCTGGCACCACGCCAGCCTTGTAACGCAGCAACGGCACCGGCAAACCGGCGTCATAGGCCACGTCGCGTTTACCCAGGGCAATCACCGCAAACCCGGGTTCGGGCAACGACTGCACGTGCGCCCACACTTCCAGCGCCGGACGCAGGCCTTCGTGCAGGTCGCTGCGCCGGTCGAGCACACAGCACTGAGCTTCCTTGTAGATGCCATGATCGTGAGCCACATAACTGCCGGGACGCAACACGCTGAGGAAACGTCCACCAGCGTTCTGCGCTTCGAAGGACTCGGCAATCAGGTCGTACCAGGCCGAGCCCGATGCCGTAATGATCGGCTTGGCAATGGCGAACGCGCCGCTGTCCTGCAACTGCACCGCCAGACGCACCAGTGACGCGGCGAAATCGCGAATACCGGTCACGGCATGATCGCCATGAATCACCCCTTCGTAGCCTTCGATCCCGGTCAGGGCCAGGGCCGGTTGTGCGGCGATGGCCTTGGCCAGATCCAGCACCTCCTGCTCACTGCGACAACCGCATCGACCACCGACCACGCCGTATTCGATCATGACGTTGAGGCGCACGCCGCGGGAGGCGAAATAGGTGCCGAGGTCGGCGACGTTGTCCGGATGGTCGACCATGCAATAGAAGTCGAACGTCGGATCGACCAACAGGTCGGCGATCAGCGCCATGTTCGGTGTGCCGACCAACTGGTTGGCCATCAGCACACGACGCACGCCATGGGCGTAGGCCGCACGGGTTTGTGTGGCACTGGCCAGGGTGATGCCCCAGGCACCGGCGTCCAGTTGGCGACGGAACAATGCCGGGGTCATGCTGGTCTTGCCATGGGGCGCCAGCTCTGCACCGCTGTGACTGACGAACGCCTGCATCCAGCGGATGTTGTGCTCCAGCGCCTCGCGGTGCAGTACCAGCGCGGGCAGGCTGACGTCACGCACCAGGCTGGCACCGATCGGGGCTGCGCCTTTATCCACGTTGGCTGTATTGGGGGCAGTAGACATGGTCGAACTCCTCGTTCACGCGGCCGCAGGCAGCCGCTGTTATTCGTTGATGCGACGGGCCAGGCTGTTGGCGCTTTCGATCAGCACCCGGCGATATTCGTTGTAGTTGTTCCTGGCATCGGCCCTGGGGGCGACGATGCACAGGGTCGCGATGGCCACGCCGCCGGGGTCTTTGACCGGCGCGGCGAAGCAATGGGTAAAGGTGTCGGCGACGCTATCGAAAGAAAAGAAACCATCGATACCGGCCTGACGGATTTCCTTGAGGAACTGCTCAAGCGGCAGACGCTCGCCGTCGGGCAGGATGAAGTCGTCGTGGTCGATCAGGTCGACGATTTCCTGGTCGCTCAAGTGCGCCAGCAACAGGCGCCCGGATGCGGTCCAGGGGATGGGCGCGTTTTCGCCGATGTCCGAGGAAATGCGGAAATGCCGTTCCCCCTCCTTCATCAGCGCAACAGTGTATTTGCGCCCGTTGAGCAGGCACATCTGCGCCGTTTCACGGGTCTGGCTGACGATTTCCTGCAAGGCGTGATCGGCCTCGCGGGTGAGGTCGAAATGGCGCAAATGCGCCTGGCCGAGAAAGTACAACTGACGACCGAGGTAGACATGACCGTCCTTGCCCACCGGCTCCAGGATCCGCCGTTCCAGCAGCGAGGCCACCAGTTCGTAGACCGTGGATTTGGGGCTGCCGATGCCGTTGGCGATGTCGTTCGGGCGCAGGGGCTGGCCGATCTCCTTGAGGAAATCGAGGATATCGAACGCCCGGTCCAGACCGCGTGCCCGGCGCTTGATGGTGTCTTCGGTCATTTCAGTGGTTCCCATTCAAAGTGCCGGGAGTTTACCTGTAGGAGCTGGCTTGCCAGCGATGAAGCCACCTCGGTTCAGGCCTTTTTCTTGTACGCAATGCAGTCGATCTCGACCTTGCAGTCGACCATCATGTTCGCCTGCACGCAGGCACGGGCCGGGGCATGTTCGGGCTTGAAGTACTCGGAGAAGACCTTGTTGAAACTGGTGAAATCCCGCGGATCCTCCAGCCACACACCAGCACGCACCACATCTTCCAGGCCGAAACCGGCCTCTTCGAGAATCGCGATCAGGTTCTTCATGGTCTGGTGGGTCTGTTCGACGATGCCGCCAACAATGATCTCGCCATCCACCGCCGGCACCTGGCCGGAGACGTGCAACCAGCCGTCGGCTTCAACGGCGCGGGCGAAAGGACGAGGCGTGCCGCCAGCGGCGGAGCTGCCGGTGCCGTAACGAGTAATGCTCATGGGTGTTTCTCCTGATTGAAATCAAAGGATCAAAAACGTGTGCTTTTGAGGAATTCCGCCAGTCGTGGCGATTGCGGGCGTTCGAACAGGTCCTTGGGTGGCCCCTGCTCTTCGATTCGCCCCTGATTCATGAAAACGATCTTGTCCGACACCTCGAAGGCGAAGCGCATTTCGTGGGTCACCAACAGCATGGTCATGCCATCATCCGCCAGGCCCTTGATCACATTGAGCACTTCGCTGACCAGCTCCGGGTCCAGCGCTGAGGTCACTTCGTCGAACAGCATCAGGCTCGGGTTCATTGCAATCGCCCGGGCTATCGCCACGCGCTGCTGCTGACCGCCAGACAACTGACCAGGAAAGTGATCGCGCCGTTCCAGCAGGCCGACACGCTCCAGCCATTTCTCGGCCAGGGCCACGGCTTCGTCCTTGTGCAGTTTCTTGACCTTGAGCAGTCCCAGGGTGACGTTCTGCAACGCGGTCAGGTGCGGAAACAGGTTGAACTGCTGGAACGCCATGCCGGTCATGGCGCGATGACGGGCAATGACCTTTTCCGGGTGGCGAATGCGTTTGCCGTTGACCTCGTCATAACCGATGGATTCACCGTCAAGCAGGATCTGCCCGCCCTGGAATTCTTCAAGCATGTTCACGCAGCGCAGCAGCGTGGTCTTGCCCGAGCCGCTGGAGCCGATCAGTGTCACCACGTTGCCGCGCTGCATGGTCAGGTCGACGCCCTTGAGCACTTCGAGCTGGTCGTAGCGCTTGTGCAGGCCGCGAATGTCCAGCAGCGGTTGGCCGTTTTGTGCATTGGATTGAGTCTGAGTCATGGCAAAGCCACCCGCTTTTCAATGTGCCGGCCGAGTAACTCGATGCCGTAGTTGATGACGAAGAACAGGAAACCGGCGAACAGGTAAAACTCCAGGGTCATGAAGGTCCGGGCAATGATCTGCTGGGTACTGAGCAGCAATTCCGCCACACCGATCACCGACAACAGGGTCGAGGCCTTGACGATCTCGGTAGACGAATTGACCCAGGTCGGCAGGATCTGCCGCAACGCCTGGGGCAACAGCACGTACCCGAGGGCCTGGAAGAACGTCAGGCCGATGGCCTTGCTCGCCTCCATTTGCCCGCGCGGCAAGGCCTGCAACGCACCGCGCACGATCTCGGCGACGTGGGAGCCGCAGAACAGCGTCAACCCCAGTGCACCAGCCTGGAACGCGCTGATCTGCCAGCCGAGTGCCGGCGCCATGTAGAAGCACGCCAACACCAGCACGAACACTGGCGTGCCGCGAATCACATCGACATAAAAACGAAACGGTGCGCGCATCCAGAATTTGCCGTAGGTCAGTACCAGACCGGCGACGACGCCAACGAGCGTGCCGAGCAAAATCGCCAGCACCGACACCTGGACACTGGTCACAAAGCCTTGCCACAGCACTTCGCGCGCCACCCACAACTCATGCAACCAACTGGGGGATTCGTACATGGAGCCTCCTATCGGCGAATCGCCAGACGCTGCTCGAGGTAACGCAGCATCATGGCAATGAGGTAACAGGCCGCCACATAGAGCGCCGTGGTCACCAGCCAGGTTTCAATCACCCGGTAGCTTTCGACATTGATCTTGCGCGCGTAATAGGTCAGCTCCGGTACGGCGATTGCCGCCGCCAGCGAGGTGTCCTTGAACAGCGAAATGAAGTTGTTCGACAGCGCCGGCAACACATTGCGCAGCATCACCGGCACGGTGACGTAGGCCTTGACCTGCCATTCGCCGAGGCCAATGGCCAGGCCGGCTTCACGCTGGCCCTTGGGAATGCTCAGCAGACCGCCGCGGAACACTTCGGTCAGGTAGGCCCCGGCATACAGCGACAGGGTGATGATGAACGATGGAATCTTGTCCAGACGAATGCCCAGGCTCGGCAACGCAAAGTAGATCAACAGAATCAACACCAGGATCGGCGTATTACGGATCACCGTGACATACACCGACGCCAGCACCCGCAATGCGCGGTGCTTCGACAGCAAAGCAAACGCCATCATCAGGCCAATCACGCAGCCGATGGCGATCGACACCAGGGCCAGTTCGAGGCCCAGACCGAGCCCCGCCAGCAAGGTGTCGAAATCGCGCCAGACGGCGGCAAAATTCAACTGATAGTTCATGGTCAGCAGTACCTTGAGCGGGGCGCTCGGCGGCGCCCCACTCTCACGGAGTCATTTGAATTCGACGGGAAAGCCAATCGCCGGCGAAGGCAGATCGACACCGAACCACTGCTTGAACGATGCCGCGTAAGTCGGGAACTCAACGCCGGTCATGGCCTCATGCAGTGTGGTGTTGACGAAGTTCAGCCAGTCCTGGTCGCCGCGCTTGACTGCGCACGCATAGGTCTGCGGGCTCCAGGCGTAAGCCGGGCTGCGATAGCGGCCAGGGTTCTGCACCATCAGGTATTTCACCGAAGACTGGTCGGTGGCCGCCGCGTCGGCGCGGCCGGAGTTCACGGCCTGATACATCAGGTCCACGCTGTCGTACTGATCGACCTTGGCCTTGGGCAGCGCCTGATGCACCAGTTCTTCGGCATAGACGTTTTGCAGCACCGCCACGGTCAGGCCACTGCCAGCGGCCTGCATGTCGTCGATTTCCTTGTACTTGCTGTTGGCCGGCAGCAGCAGGCCGACGCCTTCGCGGTAGTACGGCAGGGTGAACGCCACTTGCTGGGCACGGCTGGCCGTCACAGTGATGAACTGGCAGCTCATGTCGACTTTGTCAGTCAGCAGGTTGGGGATACGCGCGTCGGACGACTGCACCACGAACTCGACTTTGCCCGGATCGTTGAACAACCCCTTGGCCACCATGCGCCCGATATCAATATCAAAGCCTTGCAACTTGCCATCCGCGCCCTGGAAGTGCCAAGGCGCATTGGTACTGCCGGTGCCTACAATCAGTTTGCCGCGGGCCAGAACACTGTCGAGCTTACTGTCCGCCGCCTGAGCCACGCCCATGGCAGCGGCGGATGCCGCGAAAAGAAGAACACACGCTTTGAATAACGAAGGTCGGCGATGCATGGCAAGCACTCCAGGGTGATGTTTATTCCGCTATACCGGAACTTGGTATGTAACAACGGAATAGACAGCAGAAAGTGTGCCACAGGATGTGGAGGGAATGTGAGGGGGATTGAAATTTGTTTTGAATCAGGGGGATGCGTACAATCAGGAAAAAACGCTACCAAATGCACAGAACCCCGACCGCTACCGTTGGCTACAAAGGGCGGGTATCTGGTTCACAACCTGGCGCGCCATGAGCCAACTCAGGGCAGTCCCTGCAAACGGCAGGACATTTGCCAGTCGCTGCCGCTCATTGGACAACCCCCCGTCCGGCTGCTTTATTCAATGCTCCAGTGATAATCGGTCTCAACAGCCGCGTCGCTTCGGCGTGTGCAGTCCCAGGAGAGGTTCATGTCCTTCAAAGTCATGATGGTTTTCGGCACGCGTCCGGAGGCTATCAAGATGGCACCGCTGGCGCGGGTCTTGCGTAACTGGCCCGGAATCGACCTGAACATCTGCTCCACCGGCCAGCACTGGGAAATGCTCAAGCAGGTCCTCGACTCGTTTGAACTGACGGTCGATGAAGACTTGCAGGTGATGACCCAGGGCCAGACCCTCAACGGCCTCTCCGAACAGCTGCTGGGGCAGCTCGACAAAGCCTACGAGCGGGTGCAACCGGATATCGTGCTGGTACACGGCGACACCACCACCAGCTTCATTGCCGCCCTCGCCGCCTTCAATCGCCAGTTGCCCATCGGCCATGTCGAGGCCGGGTTGCGTACCGGCAACTTGCGCGCACCCTGGCCGGAGGAAGCGAACCGGCGCCTGACCGGTGTCATCGCCGACCTGCATTTCGTGCCGACCCTCAATAACGAAGACAATTTGCTGCGCGAAGGTGTGTCCAAGGCCAACATTGAGGTCACCGGTAACACGGTGATTGATGCGCTGGTATGGATGCGCAATCACCAACAGGAAATCCACTGGCACCCGGCCGCCGACTCGCCGCTGGCCGTGCTCGACGACAACAGGCGCATGGTGCTGATCACCGGGCATCGCCGGGAGAACTTCGGCGGCGGTTTTCGCAACATCTGCCTGGCCCTGGCCACCCTCGCCGAACGATATCCCGATGTGCAATTCGTTTACCCGGTGCACCTCAATCCACAGGTGCAAAGCGCGGTGTACAGCGTGCTATCGGACAAACCCAATATCTATCTGGTGGCACCGCAGGATTACCAGCATTTCGTCTGGCTGATGGACCGCGCGTATTTCATTCTTACCGATTCCGGTGGCATCCAGGAGGAAGCCCCCGCCATTGGCAAACCGCTGTTGGTGCTGCGCGATGTCACGGAGCGGCCATTGGCGCTCGAAGGCGGAACGGTGGTGCTGGTGGGCACCGACACCGATCGTATCGTCAAGGAATCGAGCCTGTTGTTCGATGATCACGCGACCTTCCAGCGCATGAGCCGAGTCCATAGTCCTTATGGCGACGGACACGCCAGCGAGCGCATTGCCAATCGCCTCGGCATCTGGCTGAAACACCGTGCGGCGGTGGGTAAAGCCATATGAGCCTGGCTTTTGTCGACTTCTTTGCCTATGCGTTGTTCGGACTCAAATACCTCGCGATTATCCTGGCCCTGCTGATGTTCATACTTGGGCTCGATGATCTGTTCATCGACCTGGTGTACTGGACCCGCAAACTGATCCGGCGCTGGCGGATCTATGAAAAATTCGAACGCGCCGATGAGCAACGGCTGTATTCCATCGGCGAAAAACCCCTGGCGATCATGGTGCCGGCGTGGAACGAAGTCGGCGTGGTCGGCGAAATGGCGCGCCTGGCCGCCTCGACCATCGACTACGAGAACTATCAGATTTTCGTCGGCACCTACCCCAACGACGCCGAGACCCAGGCCGACGTCGATGCGGTGTGCCTGCACTACCCCAACGTGCACAAAGTGGTGTGCGCGCGCCCCGGCCCGACCAGCAAGGCTGACTGCCTGAACAACGTGATCGACGCGATCCTGCGCTTTGAAAACGCTGCGAAAATCCAGTTCGCCGGCTTCATCCTGCATGATGCCGAGGACGTGATTTCGCCCATGGAATTGCGTCTGTTCAACTACCTGCTGCCGGCCAAGGACCTGATCCAGATTCCGGTCTACCCCTACGCCCCGGAATGGAAAGGCTTCACCGCCGGGCACTACGTCGACGAGTTCGCCGAGAACCACGGCAAGGACGTCATTGTGCGCGAGGCATTGACCGGGCAAGTGCCCAGCGCCGGGGTCGGCACCTGTTTCAGCCGCAAGGCCATCATTGCCCTGCTCGAGGACGGTGACGGTATTGCCTTCGACGTGCAGAGTCTTACCGAAGACTACGACATCGGCTTTCGCCTCAAGCAAAAAGGCATGAAGTGCATCTTCGCCCGTTACTCGGTGACCGACCCGAAACTGGCGCTGGAACAGCCATGGGTATTCGGGATGGACCGTGCGTTTTCCCAGGTGATCTGCGTGCGCGAGCATTTCCCCCGGGATTTGCGGCACGCGATCCGCCAGAAGTCACGATGGATCGTTGGCATCGTGTTCCAGGGTACCAAGAACCTCGGTTGGAGCCCCAAGGGCCTGCTCAATTATTTTCTGTGGCGTGACCGCCGTGGCCTGATTGCGTACCTGTTGAGTTTCCTGGTGAACATCCTGCTAGTGGTATTGCTGGCGATGTGGCTGGTCACCGTGATCACGCCGAATGCCTGGCGGTTCCCGTCGATCCTCTCAGACTCCACGTTGTTGGTGACCCTGCTGTGGCTCAACGGCTTCATGCTGCTCAATCGGCTGTTTCAGCGCGGATGGTTTGTCACCCGTTATTACGGTCTGGGCGAAGGACTGCTGTCGGCCCCCCGGATGATGTGGAGCAATTTCGTCAACTTCTTCGCCAACCTCCGGGCGCTGCGCCAGGTGATGCAAATGGGCGATTCACGTCGCGTCGCCTGGGACAAGACCACTCATGAGTTTCCGGCCCTGGCCGAGGCCCAACGCACCCCGCTGGGCCATCGACTAGTGGAAAAAGGCCTGCTCTCTGAAGATCAGCTCGAAGCCGCAATCACCAACCCGGTACGCCGGCGCCTGGGTCAGGAACTGCTGCTGCGCGGACACATCGACACCACGCAACTGGTGCAAACCCTGGCCGAACAACTGGACCTTGAGTGGGCCCCACTCAATCCGTTCAAGCTCGACAAACGCCTGATCGACGCCGTGCCACGCAAAATCGCCACGCACTACGGCGTGCTGCCGGTCGCCGAGGACAACGAAACCCTGGTGTTGGCGTCCGAAGGTCCCGTGAGCCAAGTGTCTCTGGGGGCCATCAGCCGTCAACTGAAACGCCCGGTGCGGTGCCGCCTCGCACCACAAGGCCGGGTTACGCTGGGGATCCGCTACTGGTACGCCAGCCCTCGTCAAAGCGAGGAAGTACATCAGATGCTTGAGGTGCTCGAGCAACATCAGGACGACGAAGACCTGATCGAGCGCGTCAGCCATCACCAAGTGTTGCTGGGCAATCTGTTGCAAGTACGTGGCATGGTGCCGCCAACCCTGTTCAATCAGGCGCTGATCGATTTCGATGCGGAAAAAATGTCTCTGGGTGAACACTTGATTGAACGCGGCATGATCACACAGGAAATCCTCGAACAGGCCCTGGCCGATCAGACGAGCGAGCAGCACGCTGCCTACTGCATTGCCCGGGAGGCTGCATGAAGCCTGTCCATCGTCAGACCCTGATGGCCGGTAGCCTGTTGCTCTGCCTGAACACGACGGCATGGGTGCAAGCCGAACCCTTGACCGATTTCGATCGGTTCCGCAGTTACCCCTATATGGACCGCAGTTACCGCGAAGCGAAGAACGGCAACTGGAAGGAAGTCGAACGGCTGATGCGCCACCTGCTGAGCAACGTGCCGGAAAACGATGAAGCGCGGGCCCTGCTCGTGCAATCGCTGGTCAAACAGCGACGCTACAACGACGCCGTGCAGGCACTGCCCGACAATCCGGCCAACAGCGACGCCCTGCTCAACCTGCGCCTGACGTGGATAGAACAGGATCCGCCGGATAGCGAACAGGTGGAACAGTGGATCGCCAGCAGCGACATCACTCAGCGCATCCGTTTGTGGCAGGCCTACAGCCTGAGCCTGGCCAGGTACGGCGGCGCGGCCAAAGCCCATGACTGGCTGGCGCAACTGCCGCCCAAAGGTGACGCGCGCCTTCTGCATCTGGCGCGTGCCAATTGGTCCGAACAGTTGCACGACTGGGACGGCACCATCAAAGAGCTGGCGCCCCTGGCCGCGAATCAACAACTCGATGATCAAGGCTGGCAACGCCTGGCCAATGCCTACGTGCAACGCCTCGACGAGCAACCCCTGCAGCAATTGCTGCAGACAGCGCCTGGCCCGGAAGCGGCGCGCAAGGTTCGACTGGCCATGGTCGACCGGGCGATTGCCACGGGCCACGTCCAGCAGGCGCAGCGCTGGATGCAGTCGCTGTCACCTGCCGACCTTGCCGATCCGGCGCAACGCCAGCGCCTGTGGGAACTGGCGCGACAGACCGGCGACAGCGCCACGGTGCAACGCTTGAGTGGCGAGTTGCAGCGTCCGTGCCTTGAGACGGCCGAGTGGTTGTCCCGCCACGACCCACAAGCTGCGCTCGTCCAACTGAACAGTTGCCAACCCGAAGAAAACCCGCAGACCTGGCTGATCCTTGCCCAGCGCCTGCAAGCCACCGAACTGTTGCAAGCGACACGCCTGCCGGAACCCTGGGACTCGCGCCGCCGCGAACGCCTGCTCGACGTCTGGCACAATGGGGGCCGCAGCGACAAAATCATGGCCTACCTCGCCGGCCAGCCGCAGACCGCCGACGTGGTGAAACGTCGTGCCGAACTGCTCCAGGCCTCGGGTCGAAACCGCGAAGCGGCGACTTTCTGGGAGCGGCATTATCAGCAGACCGGCAACCTCGATTCGCTCGGTCAGGCGACCTATCTGGCGCTGAATGCCGGCCAACGGGAACAGGCGCAACAGTTACTCGAAACGGCCTACGACCATCACGGCGGCAAGCTGCCAACAGCCCTGCTACAACGGTTGGCGGGGTTATATGCCGCGTCGACGCCGACCGCGGCACAACAGCAACGCATCGTTTCGTTGCTCAACCGCGTCGACCCCGTCACTCGCGGGCAACTGCTCGCGCAACTGGCGGAAAACGGCCAGTGCGACGCTGTTCAACAGGCGATTGGCGATCTCCCGCAAGCCGCGGGCGACTACCGCGCCCTCGGCCGTTGTGCAATGCCCGAGCGCCCCGGTGAAGCGGTGGTGTATTACCAGACCGCCGAAAAAATGGGCGACCAAAACAGTCGCTTGCCACTGGCTTACGCCCTGGAAGCTGGCGGAGATTCGGCGGGTGCCCTGGCCATCTGGCGCAGTTTTCCGGACGCCGAACTCAGCGACAATGCCCGCCTAACTGCCAGCCGCGGTGCCCTCAGCATCGGCGACACGCAAACGGCCGAACACTACTGGCAACAAAGCCTCACCCGCAGCGCCAATGAGTGGGCGTTGGGCGCGGCGATCGCCGATGCCCGGGGCGATCACACTCTCGCGCTACAGCGTCAGCGTTCCGCCCTGCAGCTGGTACCGGATGCCGAGCATTTCTATGCGGCCTCGGTCACGGCGCAAAAGGCCGGCGACCTGCAACAAAGTACCGAATGGCTGGCCGAGGCCGTGCGCCGCGCCCCGGACAACCCCCGTTATCGCGCCGACTACGGCGTGCGCCTGGCCGGTGCCGGGACCCAGGCAGAACGCGCCCGAGCCATCCCGTACCTGCAACGCGCCACCCGGGACTTCCCGGAGGACTATCGCCTTGGCGAAACCCTGGCCTGGCGTTATGACGAGGTCGAAGACAGCGCCTCGGCGCGCAAGGAACTGCGTCGGGTGATCGACCTGGAACAGAACCCGGTAGCCACCGATGACGAGGATGGCAGCATGCAAGCGCGTCGCTATCGCCAGCGCCGCGCCCACGAAAGCCTGTCCCGTCGCGACTCCGTCACCATCGCCAGCACCTGGTCACCGGCCGGGGTATCGACCAACGACATCCTGCGCCCCGACGACAGCACCGGCACGCAACGCCGCTCCAGCTCGCAGAACGTGCAACTGGCCATGTGGGACCACGCGCTGGGCGAGGAACCCAGCCGCGCCGGCAGCACGTTGTCGGTCTACGGCCGTGTATTGCTCGGTGGTGTGGGCCGGTCAAGCTATGCCGAATCCCTCGGCACCGGCGTCGGTCTGCGCTACAAGCCCTGGGGCACCGCCAACATCAACTTCTACGGCGAGATCTACAAACAAAGCCAGTTCGATGCTGAAGACAACCACGGCCTGAGCCTTGGGCAAATGCTGGTTCCGGAAAAACTCTCCGATCAGGTCAGCGATCATCGTCAGGACGGCCACACCACCACCGATTATCTGCTGCGTACAACAGCGTCGTTCCTTGATCAGGGGCGATTGCGCAACGATTGGCGGGTCGATGAAAGCGATTGGGAAGAGCGCTTCCTCTACCTTGACGCGGCATGGTGGACCAAGGCCGGCGAGCATCAATGGCTGTCACGCTTCCAGCAGGGACACACCTGGAAGCTGCCGTTCAACGGCGCGCAAACCCTCATGCCGTACGGTTTTCTCGAGTTCGCCACCCAGGACCCGAGCAACGAATGGCGCCAGGACTTGCGCACAGGGTTGGGCTTGCGTTGGCAATGGTGGTTCAACGATGACCACTACAACGCCTATCGCGCACACCTGTCGGTGCGCACCGAATATCAGCAATGGCTGGGCGGCAATCTGTATGAAGGCGGTAACGGTGTGCTGGTGGGCGTGGAGTTGAATTTCTGATGAGGCGATTTCTTTTGGTTTTTTGCCTGTTACTGGGGGGTGTGGCGAGCCATGCTGACGAGCGGATTTTCTATCAGCCACTCAATGTCGATGCCAACCTGAGCCAGGCGCAATGGCAGCAAATCTGGCAAGACACCGCCCGCCAAGGTGCGCACACGGTGATCGTGCAGTGGACGGCCTACGGTGATTCGGACTTCGGCGGTGCCAACGGCTGGCTCGCCGACAGCCTGAAACTGGCCCAGGCCCAAGGCCTGAAACTGGTGCTGGGACTGCGCATGGACCCGGCCTACTACCAGCGCATCGATGAATTGGACAGCGCCGGGTTGGCAATGTACTGGCAGACGCAGCTGGGGCAGTCCCTGACCCAACAGCAGAAATTGCGCAAAGACTGGAAACTCCCGGTCAGCGGCTGGTATTTGCCCATGGAACTGGATGACCTGCACTTTCTGCCGCTGGATCGCCGGCAAACGCTGCAACGCCAGCTCAAGGACTTTTCCGGCAAACTCGACGCGCCGCTGCACATCAGCGTATTCAACGTCGGCAAACTCGCGCCGCCAGTCAATGGTCAGTGGCTGGGCGAAATGGCGAACGCCGGAATTCAGGTGTGGTGGCAGGACGGCGCCGGCACCGGACGTTTGCCACTCTTGATTCGCAACGGCTACGCCAATGCTCTGCCCTGCTCCATTGGCATCGTCAGGGAAGCCTTCCGGCAAGTCAGCACTGCCGGGCAACCGTTCCGCGCCGAACCGATGCCCCCCCAATCGACATCGCCGGGTTGCCACCTGACATCGGTTTTCTCCCTGCGCTACCGTCCGTGGGGCAAGGTGATCCTCGATAACCAGCACAACAGCAAGGTCGGCGATGTACAAAACCATCAGCATCGGCCTGGCCCGGGTACTCGATGGTGACACCCTGAACCAGGCGCTGGTCAAGGCCGATGAAGCCCTGTAAGCGTCAAAACATACGGGCAAGGGTCGGTATTCGTTTCATCAATGAACTGATCCACCCAATCGCGAGCAGGCTCGCTCCCGTATCCCGACCCGACCTAGTGCTTGAATGACGTCATCACCCGTTCCGCATTTTCATCGCAACTCATGCCTTCGGGCCGGGCCTGGATGGTGTCGATCCAGCCCAGCAACTGTGCCTTGCTATGGGCCAGGTGCCGTTGCATCTCTTCGATCTGCTCGATCTTGCGATGCAGGCCGGCCATCAACTCATCGTGCTTGAACGCGCCCGTCAGATTATCCGGCAGTAACTGCTTGAGTTCCTCCAGGCTGAAACCGGCTTGTTGCGCACACTGGATGATTTGCAGGGTTTGCAACGCCTGTTGCGAGTAACGCCGATAACCGTTGGCAGAACGCTCGACCTGCCGGATCAATCCCTGAGACTCGTAAAAACGGATGCGCGAGGCGGTCAGCCCGCTCAACTGTGCCAATTCACCAATCTTCATACGGATCTCATTTACCTGCTTGACATTAAAGTTAACTTTAAGCTTAGCCTCTGCTCATCACTACGAGGAGTCAAGCATGTCGCCCTTCCAAACCTTGAATTTGCCCAACGGCCAGACCATCGGTAATCGCATTGCCAAAGCCGCGATGGAAGAGAACCTCGCCAACACCGATCAGGTGCCCGACCAGGCGCTGTTTCGCCTGTACCAGGCCTGGGCCGAGGGCGAGGCCGGCTTGCTGCTGACCGGCAATGTAATGATCGACCGCCGTGCAATGACCGGACCCGGTGGTGTAGCGCTGGAGGACGAGCGTCATCTGGAACGTTTTCGCCAGTGGGCCACTGTCGGCCGGGCTGGCGGTGCGCACTTCTGGATGCAGCTCAACCATCCTGGCCGCCAGACCATGGCCAATCTTGGCCAGCAAGCTCTGGCGCCGTCGGCGGTTGCACTGGATCTCGGCCAGTTCTCGAAGATGTTCGCCGAACCCAAGCCCATGAGCGAGGACGACATCCAGGAGGTGATCCGGCGCTTCGCCACCAGCGCCGCACTGGCGGAGAAAGCCGGCTTTACCGGTGTGCAGATCCACGCCGCCCATGGCTACCTGATCAGCCAGTTCCTTTCGCCGATCACCAATCGGCGCACCGATCATTGGGGCGGTTCGCTGGAAAATCGTGCGCGCCTGCTGTTGTCCGTTGTCGAGGCGGTTCGCCAGGCGGTGTCGCCGCAATTCTGTGTATCGGTAAAACTCAACTCAGCGGATTTCCAGCGCGGTGGTTTCGATGCCGATGATGCACGGCAAGTGATCCAGTGGCTTAACGAACAACCGATCGACCTGCTGGAACTCTCCGGTGGCAGTTACGAAGCACCGGCCATGCAGGGCGAAGCGCGCGACGGCCGGACCCTGGCACGGGAGGCGTACTTTCTGGAAATGGCCGGTGAACTGGCCAGCGTGGCGCGGATGCCGGTGATGGTGACCGGCGGAATCCGGCGTCTGGCAATCGTCGAACAGGTCCTCGACAGCGGCCTCGCCATGGCCGGCATCGGCACCGCCCTGGCCGTGGAACCGCAATTGGTCAAACACTGGCGCGAAGGCCAGAACAGCCATCCGCAACTGCCGCCGATCCGCTGGAAGCGTAAACCCCTGGCAGCGCTGGCGAGCATGGCGGTGGTCAAGTTCCAGCTGCATCGCTTGAGCCGTGGGCGCAAAACCCGGCCTGAAGTCTCGGCGCTATGGGCATTGATTCTCGACCAGCTGTACATTGGCAAGCGTACCCGGCAGTACCGGCAGGCGATGGGCAAGTAATCCGAAATGGATGGTGACTGACCCACCGCTTTCGCGGGCAAGCCCGCTCCCACAAGGTTTGGCATCTACCGAATGTTTCAGGCAAGGCAAATAACCTGTGGGAGCGGGCTTGCCCGCGATGAGGCCAGTACAGGCGAAACAGATCTCAGCCAGGAATCAGCTCGTCAATGTGCCGATACTCAGCCTGCAACTGCGCAGCCAGCAACTTGCTGCGCCCAAGCCGGATCGGCCCGCGCTCGATGTCGATCAACAGCCCCGGACATTCCAGCGTCGGCAGCAGCGGCCAGTCCTTCAGCCGGCCATCGGTCACCAACAACAACCGCTGCTGCTCTGCCGGAAAGCGCTTTTGCCGTGCGCCAAGCCATCGCCCTGCTTCGCTCAATGCCGCCAGCAACGGCGTGCCGCCACCTGCGCCAAGGCCATCGAGCCAATGGCGCAGCCCCGTGAAAGCCTTGAAGCCCTGCACCTGCCACTTGGGCGCAGAACCGCTGGCCGTGAGCAGGGCCAGGCGTGCACGCTGGCGATAGGCATCGTCGAACAGTTGCGCCAGCAAGCCCTTGGCATCGCTCAATGCCTGATGACGGCGGGTCGATGCGGAGGCATCAACGATCACCAGCCACAGTTCATGGGGCGAGCGAGTACGCAGGTGAAACAACAGATCGTCGCGCTGACGCGGCCGGCCATTGAGCAATGTGCCGGGCCAGTTGACCGAACCACTGCGGGCTGCGTGACGTTTGCCCAGTTTGCCGTGGTCCAGCCGCCCGGCTCGAGGTCTGGCATTCGCCCCCGCGTCGGAGCGAGGGCGAATGCCTAGGGCTTTTTTGGCCAGCTCGGCACTTCACGTCGGGCGCCGACCGCCAGCGCCTGGGCAGGCAATTCGCCCCACTGGCCCTGCCCTTCGCTCGGGTTGGCGTTCTGCGGTGCAGTGGATTGCGGCGCGTGGGATTCCTGAGACGTCGGCGCCGAATGCTCGCGACGGCGATGGCGCAAAGCGAACTCGGCGACTGCGTCGATATCTTGTTCGGCGATAGCGTTTGCCCCGCGCCAGGCGGCGTGAGCCCGTGCGGCACGCAGCCAGACCAGATCGGCGCGCAAGCCATCGACGCCGGCGGCAAAGCAACGTTCAGTGATACATGCCAGCGCCTGGTCGTCGAGGGGAATGCTTGCCAGGGCGTTGCGTGCGTTCTGGCAACGTTCGCGCAGAGACGCCTGCGCCGATTCCCATTCGACGCAGAAAGCTTGCGGATCGCTGTCGAAATCCAGGCGACGGCGAATGATCTGGCCTCGTTCTGTCGGAGCTGTTTGGCCACTCAGGGCGACGTTCAAGCCGAAGCGGTCGAGCAGTTGCGGACGCAGTTCACCCTCCTCCGGGTTCATGGTGCCAATCAGCACGAACTTCGCCGAGTGCCGATGGGAAATGCCATCACGCTCGACCAGATTGGTGCCGCTGGCGGCCACATCGAGCAGCAGGTCAACGAGGTGATCAGGCAACAGATTGACCTCGTCGACGTAAAGCACGCCGCCGTCAGCCCTGGCCAGTACGCCGGGCGAAAACTGCGCGCGACCTTCGCCCAGCGCCACGTCGAGATCGAGGGTACCGACCAGGCGTTCCTCGGTGGCACCCAAGGGCAATGTGACGAACTGACCGCTGGCCAGCAGGTCCGCCAGACCGCGGGCCAGGGTCGACTTGGCCATGCCCCGCGGGCCTTCGATCAGTACACCGCCGATTTTCGGGTCGATGGCGGTCAAGTACAGGGCCAGCTTCAAATCGTCGGCGCCGACCACGGCGGAGAGGGGGAAATGCGGGGTGTAGGTCATCTTGAATACTCGGTCATGGTCGGTAATTTCACAGTCACTTGAGTGCCATGTGGCGCATCAGCTGTCTTCTTCTATATCCAGCAACAAATTCTCCAGCGCCTCGCGGTACTCGCCCGGGTCCTTCCACATCCCGCGTTGTTGAGCCTCGAGCATGCGCTCAGTCATGTCGCGCAAGGCATGGGGATTGTGTTCGCGAACGAAGTCCCGGGTGTCCGGGTCGAGCAAATAGGCATCGGCCAGCAACGCGTACTGGTGATCGTCAATCAACTGCGTAGTGGCATCGAAGGCGAACAGGTTATCGACTGTCGCGGCCATTTCGAACGCACCTTTGTAGCCGTGGCGTTTAACGCCTTCGAGCCATTTCGGATTGGCGGCCCGGGAGCGGATGACCCGGTTCAGCTCTTCCTTCAAGGTGCGAATCTTCGGCAAGTCCGGCTGACTGTGATCGCCATGATAACTGGCCGCCGCCTCGCCTTTCAGGCTTTCCACCGCCGCAAGCATGCCGCCCTGGAACTGGTAGTAATCGTTGGAGTCGAGCAGATCGTGCTCGCGGTTATCCTGGTTTTGCAGCACCGCCTGTACCTGGCTCAGGCGCTGAGTGAACTGCTCACGAGCGGCGGTGCCCTCGTCAGCACCACCGTAAGCGTAGCCACCCCAGTTGAGGTAGACCTCGGCCAAATCCTCGCGGGTCTGCCACAGCCGACCATCGATGGCGCCCTGCACGCCTGCGCCGTAGGCACCGGGTTTGGCCCCGAAAATCCGCCAGCCGGCCTGACGTCGCGCCGCGTCTTCATCGAGCCCTGCCTGCAACAAGGCTGCACGCTCGGCGCGCACCTTGGCCGCCAGCGGATTGAGGTCGTCCGGCTCATCCAGGTCGGCGACCGCTTGCACCGCCGCGTCGAACAAGCGAATCAGATTGGCGAAGGCATCACGGAAGAAACCGGACACCCGCAAGGTCACGTCCACCCGCGGACGGTCAAGCAGACTCAGGGGCAGAATCTCGAAATCATCGACCCGCTGACTGCCGGTCGCCCAGACCGGACGCACCCCCATCAACGCCATCGCCTGGGCGATGTCATCGCCGCCGGTGCGCATGGTCGCGGTGCCCCATACCGACAGGCCGAGCTGGCGCAAATGATCGCCGTGGTCTTGCAGATGCCGTTCGAGAATCAGGTTGGCCGACTGGAAACCGATGCGCCACGCCGTGGTGGTCGGCAGGTTGCGCACGTCCACCGAGTAAAAATTGCGCCCGGTGGGCAGCACGTCCAGACGACCGCGACTCGGTGCACCGCTCGGGCCAGCGGGGACGAAGCGACCGCTCAGGGCATCGAGCAAACCGCGCATTTCCGCCGGGCCGCAGGCGTCCAGACGCGGGGCGACCACCTCGCGCAGGCTGTCGAGGATGGCTTGTACCTCAATCCAGCCTGCCCCCTGTAGGAGCAAGCTTGCTCGCGATGGAGTGTCAGTCGACACCAATGTGGCTGACACAACATCGCGAGCAAGCTCGCTCCTACAAGGGCCAGGTTTGGTTTGGGAGGGAGCATCCACTGCCTGCGAGATCAGTTGTGTGGCGAACAGCTCGAGGCGTTCGCGGGTATCGCCAGTGGTGCGCCAGAGTTCATGGCTGATCGACAACAAGGCATTCGGTCGAGGCCCGGTCCACGGCTCGGCCAATGCACAATCGAGCGGATCGAACCCCAGCTCGAAAGCCTTGGCCAACGCCCGCAGCAGACTCGACTGCGCCCCACGGCCATCGCCCCGTGGAATGCGCAACAGCGCGAGCAAAGTGTCAATGCGCAAGCGCCCGGTGGGCGATTCGCCGAACACATGCAGGCCGTCGCGGATCTGCGACTCTTTCAAGTCACACAGGTAAGTGTCCAGACGCGGCAACCAGATCGCTGCGTCGGCATCGCTGTCGAGTTGCTCGTCCAGTTGCAGTTCACGGTCGATGTGCGTGTCGCGCACCAGTTGCAGGATGTCGCGCTGCAACTCTCGGGCGCGGCGCGGATCGAGCAGCTGCGCTTCGTAATATTCGTCTGCCAACAGTTCGAGGTTGCGCAGCGGACCATAGGTTTCGGCGCGGGTCAGTGGTGGCATCAAGTGATCGATGATAACCGCTTGGGTCCGCCGCTTGGCCTGGGCACCCTCGCCCGGGTCGTTGACGATGAACGGATAGATGTTCGGCAGCGGCCCGAGCAGTGCATCCGGCCAGCAGTGTTCCGAGAGCCCGACACCCTTGCCCGGCAGCCATTCAAGGTTACCGTGTTTGCCGACGTGGATCACACCGTGGGCGCCATAGGTGTTGCGCAGCCAGAAGTAAAACGCCAGGTAACCGTGGGGCGGTACCAGGTCCGGATCGTGGTACACAGCGCTCGGGTCGACCTGATAACCCCGGGCCGGTTGAATGCCGACGAAGGTCAGACCGAAACGCAGGCCGGCGATCATCATTCGCCCGCTACGACACATCGGGTCGTTCTCCGGCGCCCCCCAACGTTCTTCTACCGCCGCGCGGTTGGCTTCGGGCAGTGCGTTGAACATCGCCAGGTAATCGTCCATGGCCAGGCTTTGTTGGCACGGACGCAAGTCGAGGGTGTCGAGATCGTTGCTGACCCCGCCCAGCAACTGCTGGATCAGGCGGGTGCCGCTGTCCGGCAACTCTGCCGGCAACGGATAACCTTCGGCATGCAGTGCCCGCAGGATATTCAGCGCAGCGGCCGGGGTGTCGAGGCCGACGCCATTGCCGATGCGACCGTCGCGGGTCGGGTAATTGGCGAGAATCAGGGCAATGCGTTTCTCGGCGTTCGGCACCCGCGCCAGTTCGACCCAGCGCCGTGCCAGTTCGGCAACGAAGTCCATGCGTTCCGGCTGTGGCCGGTAGCACACCACATCCGACTGACTGCGCTCACTGCGCCACGCCAGGTCCTTGAAGCTGATCGGGCGGCTGATGATGCGTCCGTCCAGTTCTGGCAAGGCAATGTGCATCGCCAGGTCGCGAGGGCCAAGCCCTTGTTCACTGGCGCGCCAACCCGGTTCGTTGTCCTGGGCGCAAATCGCCTGGATCACCGGAATATTGCGGCGGAACGGCCGCAGATGCGGTGCTTCCGGGCTGGACTGGGCGAAGCCGGTGGTATTCAGAATCACCGAGACGCAGGCCTCGTCGAGCCAGTCCTCGACCACGCAAAGACAGCCGGGCTCTTTCAGGCTCGCCAGCGCGATCGGCAACGGATTCAACCCCGCTGCCTGCAAACGCTGGCAAAAAACATCAATGAAAGCGGTGTTCGCCGCCTGCAAATGCGAGCGATAAAACAGCACCGCCGCCACGGGTTGATCGGCGTACCAGTCGGCCTGCCAGTCGCGCAGTGCGGCAGAATGTTTGTGCGGATGGTAAATCGCTGCGCGTGGCAGGGTTTGCGGTTCGCCCCAGGTGTAATCACGTGCCAGCCAGCGATTGGCCAGACAGCGGAAGAAGTCCAGGGCGTTACCCATGCCACCCTGACGCAGAAATTGCCAGAGCCGGTCGCGATCCTCGACGCCGACGGTGCTCAGGTCGCTGAGCTCCGGGTCCGGGCGATCATCGCCCGGCACCAGAATGACCTGCACGCCGCGCTGCGACAGTTCGACCAGACGCTCGATGCCGTAACGCCAATAGGCGATGCCGCCGTGCAGTGAAATCAGGATCACCTTGGCGTGACGCAGCACTTCGTCGACGTACAAATCGACCGAGGCATGGTTCTGCACCTGCATCGGGTTGGCCAGGCGCACGCCCGGATAATCGTCGGGCAACTGCTGCGCTGCCTCGGCGAGCAGCGCCAGGCTGGAATCGCCGCTGCACAGGACCACCAGCTCGGCGGGGGTTTGTCCAAGGTCGGCGATGTTGTCATCCGACACGAAACCGCCGGGCTGGGTCCTGAGCAGGTGCATGGCTTACACGCTGAGCGCGGCGCGCAGTTGCGCTTCGAGAACAGTAGCGTCGAGCTCCTGGCCGATCAGCACCAGGCGGGTGATGCGCGCTTCTTCAGCACCCCACTGGCGGTCGAAGTGCTTGTCGAAACGCGTGCCCACGCCCTGGATCAGCAGGCGCATCGGCTTGTTCGGCACGGCGGCGAAGCCTTTGACGCGCAGGATGCCGTGCTGGACCACCAGTTGGGTCAGCGCGTCCATCAGCAGGCTTTCGTCGGCTTGCGGCAGTTCGATGGAGATCGAATCGAAGGCGTCATGATCGTGGTCATCATGATCGTCGTCGCCATCGTGATGATGGTCGTGGTGGCTGTGGCGGCTGTCGATGTGTTCTTCAGAACCGGCACCGAGGCCGATCAGCACGTCCAGTGGCAGGCGACCGCTGCTGGCTTCGACGATTTTCACCGCTGGCGGCAACTCTTCGGCGACTTCCAGGCGCACGCGGGCCAGGTCTGCCGGGTTGATCAGGTCGGTCTTGTTGAGGATCACCAGGTCGGCGCTGGCCAGTTGGTCAGCGAACAGTTCGTGCAGCGGCGATTCGTGGTCCAGGTTCGGGTCGAGTTTGCGCTGGGCGTCGACCTGGTCCGGGAACGCGGCAAAGGTGCCGGCGGCCACGGCCGGGCTGTCGACCACGGTGATGACCGCGTCAACGGTGCAGGCGCTGCGGATTTCCGGCCACTGGAAGGCTTGCACCAGCGGCTTTGGCAGTGCCAGACCGGAGGTTTCGATGAGGATGTGGTCGAGATCGCCGCGACGGGCCACCAGTTCGCGCATCACCGGGAAGAATTCTTCCTGGACGGTGCAGCACAGGCAGCCGTTGGCCAGCTCATAGACACGGCCGCTGGCTTCTTCTTCGGTGCAACCGATCGAGCACTGCTTGAGGATTTCGCCATCAATGCCCAATTCACCGAATTCGTTGACGATCACCGCGATGCGGCGACCCTGGGCGTTGTCGAGCATGTGCCGTAGCAGCGTGGTTTTGCCCGAGCCGAGAAAGCCGGTAACGATGGTGACAGGGAGTTTGGCCAGTGTTTTCATCGGATGCCCTATGGCTAAGGTGGCGGGCATACGGGACGACAACCGGCAACGCGCATGCGGTTGCCTGAAGAGTTCGCCACCGGATCACCCCGCCCGGTTGAAAGTGAGAATCTGTGTCGAGGCAGGTCTCCTGGCTGACGGTGTGCCGGCCTTGAGCCTGGCATTCGCTGCGCCTTCCCGCCGGTCTCATGGATTGAGCCTGCAGTGGCGTGGCAACGAACATCACCGTTCACAGTTGCGGGGGCAGCCGCGGCATCGACCGCGTTCCCTTCTTAGCTTCGACAAACGCCGAAGAACCTCGAAAGCGCAAGGCTACGCATGGTATTGGGGCGGGTCAATGTTCACGTGACTTCTGCGGTGTGCCCTTCGCGAGCAAGCCCGCTCCCACATTTGATCGGGTTCTTTCAGGGGAAAAGGGTCAAGTGTGGGAGCGGGCTTGCTCGCGAAGAACGCAACTCGGTTTCCAGTTGAGAACCCCTGCCAATTGACGCCCAACCCCCGCCCATGCTCTCCTACACACCTTGTTACGGGTGCCCTTCACAGGGTGAAACGGGAAACCGGTGAATCATGTGCTTTACTTCTAAGCCATGTCAGTCCGGTGCTGCCCCCGCAACGGTAAGCGAGCGAAGCATCAGATCCACTGTGCCATCACGGCATGGGAAGGTGATGCTTGCAGGATCAGGCGATGCCTGCCCCCTCGTGAGCCCGGAGACCGGCCCGCAACACAAAAGTGACCAGAACGGTCACTGAAACAACAAACCCGCGGTGGGCGGGCGCTGTTTGAAACGCTGCGCGCCTGGCCGTGCAGGTTTTTGCATGCGCTCTCATTCCCCGCTGACAGACCAGAGGGAAACGCCATGTCGATCATCAGCAGCACCGGCCACACTACAACCAGCACCACTTCTACCCTGGCTCAACGCCTGACCGCCGCCGTCTGCGCGTCGATCCTCGGCGCGTGCCTGGTGTATTTCGCCGGCTTCTCGCACATCGAAGCGGTGCACAACGCCGCCCACGATACCCGTCACAGCTCCGCGTTCCCGTGCCATTGAGACCTGCCAATATGATCAAGCGTATTGCGCAAACAGCAGGTTTCACCGGGCTGCTGGCCGCCCTGTTGCTGACCCTGCTGCAAAGTTTCTGGGTCGCTCCCCTGATTCTGCAAGCCGAAACCTACGAAAAAGCCGAACCGGCCGCTGTTGAAATGCATGAACATGCCGACGGTGCGATGGCTGCCCACACTCATGATGCCGAAGCCTGGGAGCCGGAAGACGGCTGGCAACGCGTACTATCTACCACCGGCGGTAACCTGGTGGTGGCTGTCGGTTTCGCCCTGATGCTGGCCGGCCTGTACACCTTGCGCGCGCCGACCAGAACCTCCCAGGGCCTGCTCTGGGGCCTGGCCGGTTATGCGACATTCGTGCTCGCGCCAACCCTCGGCCTGCCACCTGAATTGCCCGGCACTGCCGCAGCCGACCTGGCGCAACGGCAACTGTGGTGGATCGGTACCGCCGCCTCCACCGCCGTCGGTATCGCCCTGATCGTATTCAGCCGTCACTGGCTGATGAAAGTCCTCGGCGCGGCCATCCTCGCCGTTCCCCATGTGATTGGCGCACCGCAACCGGAAGTGCATTCGATGCTCGCTCCCGAGGCGCTGGAAGCACAATTCAAAATCGCTTCGCAACTGACCAACATGGCGTTCTGGCTGGCCCTGGGCCTGATCAGCGCCTGGTTGTTCCGTCGCAAAAGCGATGGCCAATACCGCGCATGACGGATGTCAGCACAGCGCCGACCCTGGTGGTCGGCCTGGGCTGCCAGCGGGGCTGCCCTGTCAGCACGTTGCGGGCGCTGCTCGACCAGGCGTTGGCGGCGCATCAAATCCCGTTGCATGAAATCAAGGCCCTGGCCAGCATCGACCAGAAACGCGACGAACCGGCACTGATCGAGTTGGCGACGCAACTTGGCCTGGAATTGATGTACTTCAGCAGCGAACAACTGGCCGTTTATGAGGCGCAACTCAGTCATCAATCGCAAATAGCGTTTGAGCGCACCGGTTGCTACGG
Organism: Pseudomonas sp. Pseusp3; assembly: GCF_047304225.1. NCBI lineage: Bacteria > Pseudomonadati > Pseudomonadota > Gammaproteobacteria > Pseudomonadales > Pseudomonadaceae > Pseudomonas > Pseudomonas sp. Pseusp3. Next base: position 46,565 of record NZ_JBGLYV010000017.1, read on the forward strand.
CGTGGCGGAAAGCGCCGCACTGGCCTTGGCAGAACAACTGGCTCAGGCCCCGGCAAAACTACTGATTCCACGACAAAAATATGCCCAGGCAACACTGGCATTGGCCGGCGCCGCCTGAAATCCCCGATAATCCCCGCCATCGATCATGAACATTCTTCATCTGAAGCCCTGTTCAGCCCCTTTTTTCCCCACAGGAACCGACGATGACCGTCTACTTTATTGGCGCAGGTCCCGGCGACCCCGAACTGATTACCGTCAAGGGCCAGCGTCTGATTCGCAGCTGCCCGGTGATCATTTATGCCGGCTCCCTGGTGCCTGCCGCCGTACTGGAAGGTCATTGTGCCGAACAGGTGGTCAACAGCGCCGAACTGCACCTGGAACAGATCATCGACCTGATCAGGACCGCCCACGCCAAGGGTCAGGATGTTGCCCGGGTGCATTCCGGCGATCCGAGCCTGTATGGCGCCATTGGCGAGCAGATTCGCTATCTGCGTGAGCTGGGCATTGCGTTCGAAATCGTACCCGGCGTGACGGCCACAGCCGCTTGTGCAGCGCTTTTGGGCGCAGAACTGACACTGCCGGATATTTCACAGAGTGTGATCCTGACGCGCTACGCCGACAAAACCGCCATGCCACCCGGAGAGGAGTTCTCCAGCCTGGCGCAGCACGGCGCAACCATGGCGATTCATTTGGGGGTCAGTCACCTGCCGAAGATCGTTGAGGAACTGCTGCCGCATTACGGCGCCGATTGCCCGATTGCGGTGGTGCACCGCGCGAGCTGGCCGGATCAGGATTGGGTGGTCGGGACGCTTGAGGATATTGCCGGGAAGGTTCAAGCCAAGGGCTTTCGCCGTACGGCGTTGATTCTGGTGGGTCGGGTGCTGGGCAGTGACCACTTCAGCGAGTCATCGCTGTATCGCGCGGGGCATGCGCATCTCTATCGCCCATAAGCCCTCTTCGCGAGCAAGCCCGCTCCCACAGGGGAATGCATTGCAAATGTGGGAGCGGCGGTGCGGCGATCCGACTTGCTCGCGAAGGCGTCAGTGAGTTCAACCCATAAAAAAACGGCGCTCACGGGGCGCCGTTTTTTATGCCGCAGCGAACACCTTAGTAGTAGGCGTTTTCTTTCTGCGTGTGGTCGGTCACGTCGCGAACGCCTTTGAGCTCGGGAATACGCTCGAGCAAGGTACGCTCGATACCTTCCTTCAGCGTCACGTCGGCCTGGCCACAGCCCTGGCAACCACCGCCGAACTGCAGGACGGCGATGCCGTCTTCGACCACGTCGATCAGGCTGACCTGACCGCCGTGGCTGGCCAGCCCCGGGTTGATCTCGGTTTGCAGGTAGTAGTTGATGCGCTCGTTCACCGGGCTGTCGGCGTTGACCATCGGTACCTTGGCGTTTGGCGCCTTGATGGTCAGCTGACCGCCCATGCGGTCGGTGGCGTAGTCGACAACGGCATCGTCCAGGAAAGCTTCGCTGAAGTGGTCGATGTACGCGGTGAAGCTTTTCAGCCCCAGCGCGGTGTCTTCGGGTTTTTCTTCGCCCGGCTTGCAGTAGGCAATGCAGGTTTCGGCGTACTGGGTGCCAGGCTGGGTGATGAAGACGCGGATGCCGATGCCCGGGGTGTTCTGCTTGGAGAGCAGATCAGCCAGATAATCGTGGGCGGCGTCAGTGATGGTAATAGCGGTCATGGAAACTCCTCGCAGGCTTGGGCGCAGTTTACGCCAATCAACGCGCCGGACAAAGTCCTAGTATTTTTGTCGGGAAAGATTCCGACAATTCCCCTTGTGGGAGCGGGCTTGCTCGCGAAGACGTCGTGTCAGGCAACCGCGATGGCGACTGATACAACGCTTTCGCGAGCAAGCCCGCTCCCACAGGGGCTCAAGTGGTGTTTCAGAGGTTCTCGTAGCGGTTCATGTCCAGCACGCCCTCTTCCACCGGATCGGTTTCATGGATGTAGCGGCTCATATCGTGGAAATAAGACCAGAATTGCGGATGACTGCGGCGTATCCCCCAGCGTTCGACGATTTTCTCGAAGCTGTCGGTATCCCTGGCGTTCTCCATCGCATCCACAAACGCCGGCACTTGCCCGGCCGGGATGTTGAACATGAAGTTCGGGTAGCTGCTGAGCACGCCCGGGAAAATCGTCAGGGTGTCGAGCCCAGGCTGATAGCGCAGCGATTCGCCGAGCAGGAACGCGACGTTACTGTGGGCACGATTGCGCAGCAGGCTGTAGACCTCGCGTTTGCCGCTACGGGTCTCGATCCGCAGCAGGGTCGCTTCCGGCAATTGATCGATGACTTTGAGTCCCGCCGCCGGGCGCGAAGCCAGGCGGCTCAACGCCTGTTCGGCACTTTGCAGGTCCGGATCGATATTCGGCCGCGAGCAGTAGGCGCCATCGCAGCGGTTGATCGGGTCGGGCCTGGCATTGAGATCGCCATAACGGGCCAGCAATTGTTGGGCGAAATCCCGCTTTGGATCCCGCGGATCAAGCTTCAGTGCAGTCGGCTTGTCATCGTCGATGGACTCGTAGTCCAGCCACATCTTGAATTTGCCACTGTTCTGATACCAGTCATCGAGGTAGCCATCCCGGGAATCGGCGGGCATCAGGCGCAGGAAGTTTTGCTCGGCACCGTTGCGGATCAAGTCGAAATACAGGCGCGTCTGGGCCTGGTGGGAGACGTTGCCGAACACATCGAAGTTCACTGCCAGTTGATAGTAGGTGCGCTCCAGCAGCGGATAGTCGAACAGCCACATCGTTTGCGGCACCTCGCCGATCAGGCCCTTGGTCACCGAAGCACTGTCGAAATGGCGGAAGATACTCAGCAACGCATTGTCGTTGCCGGCCCACAGGGTCGACCAGCTCGGCGCAGGCTGGTCGGCGTAGCTGTCCCGGCGCAAGGCTTCGTATTCATTGCGTTTGTCGCGGTAGTCGTGCCACAGGCTGAGGACGCTGCCGACATCGTCGTTCTGCCCCGGCATGGCCAGCAGCGGCGTAGCCTGCCCGCGATAGTTCGGATCAGTGACATAGAGGTCGTGCTCGGGTGCCTGGAACAACGCCCAGAAATTATCGCGGATCACGTCGGTGGCGATCTGGCCACGACACACTGGCCCACGGATAAACGTGCGCACAAAGTACTCGGCGTTATCGAGCATGAACTGGTAGCGCGCCTGGGCCGGAATCGCTTCGAAGGTGGCAAACGGGTTGGCCCGGCTCTGCGGCCCATAGCCCGGCAATGCGTCGACCTGCCAGTTGCCGCTGTAGAACAGGCTCTTGACCCGCGCCAGCTTCGCCGCATTCAGGGGGTAGGTGATGTGGGTCTTGTGCACGATCACGCCCTGCACCGGCCACAAGCGGTAGTAAAACTGCGTGCCCGGATCATCGTTCGGGCGACGGGTGTTGATCAGGTCGATCGGCTGGCCGGTCGGGGTGCGCGAACGTACCCACTGGAAGAAATGCCCGGGCTCGCCATCCTTGAAATAGAGATGGGCGAGGAACCAGTGCTCGTACAGCCAGCGCCCCACCAGACTTTCCCGGGCGCCCGGCGAATTGAGCAGGTTTTCCCACTGGACCACTTGCCGGGCTTCCGTTGCGCTGGGGGCAAGGTCCTGCCGGTCGATGGGCGCGCCCGCCGCCAACCAGCGTTGCAGTGTCTGGTACTGCTGGTCGGTCAGGCCGGTCACTGCCAGCGGCATGCCCTCCTTCGGATGCTTGGCGGTGTAGCCGTCGAACTCCGCGGGCATGGCACACATGTTTTCCCGGTTCAGGCCCAGGACGATGTCTTCCGGCAGCTTCGCGTTGGGTTGCAACGGGGTTTTATGGCCCAGCTCCAGCATCCGCGCCATCAATGCAGCCTGGCTGCCCTGGGCATCGAGTACCGAATAGAAGCCTTTTTGCTGCCAGGCCTGTTTGCCTGAGGCGTCATAGAACAGCCGGGTCGGTGCAACCGCCTGGCGGCGGTCCCCGTCGTAGACCGGGACTTTCGTCGCGCCACGCGCCGCGCCCTCGCCGCTGCCCAGGTTGAGCTGACAGGCGGCGTCGTTGCAGGCGTGGCAGGCCACGCACTTTTCAGTGAAGATCGGTTGAATATCGCGGCTGTAGGAAATGGCAGAGGAAATCGCCGGACTTTGCGCCACGGCGCCCCAGCTTAAAAACAACAGCAATGTGCCGATGACGAAGCGATACGACATGTCCCTGGTCCCGAATCCTGAAAAACGCCGCGATTCTACCGGTCTGTCACCCCTGCCAACATGAACGATATTCATGCAAAACCGAGCCATGCTCTAAAAGCGCACAGGTTTGCTATCATCCCGGCCCTTCGTCATGGTCTTACCGAGTAGTCCAAATGTCCGATCGCAGCGTTCGCCTTCAAGCTCTCAAGCACGCCCTCAAAGAGCGCATCCTGATTCTCGATGGCGGTATGGGCACGATGATCCAGAGCTACAAGCTCGAAGAACAGGATTACCGTGGCAAACGCTTCGCTGACTGGCCGAGCGATGTCAAAGGCAACAACGACTTGTTGGTACTGACTCGTCCGGACGTGATTGGCGGCATTGAAAAAGCCTACCTGGACGCAGGCGCCGACATTCTGGAAACCAACACCTTCAACGCCACCCGGATTTCCATGGCCGATTACGGCATGGAAGAACTGGCCTACGAGTTGAACGTAGAAGGCGCTCGCCTGGCGCGCAAGGTCGCCGATGCGAAAACCCACGAGAACCCGGGCAAGCCGCGTTTCGTTGCCGGCGTACTCGGCCCGACCAGCCGCACCTGCTCGTTGTCCCCGGACGTGAACAACCCCGGCTACCGCAACGTGACCTTCGATGAGCTGGTGGAAAACTACACCGAGTCCACCAAGGGCCTGATCGAAGGCGGCGCCGACCTGATCCTGATCGAAACCATTTTCGACACCCTGAACGCCAAGGCCGCGATCTTCGCCGTCCAAGGCGTGTTCGAGGAACTGGGCGTCGAACTGCCGATCATGATTTCCGGCACCATCACCGACGCCTCGGGCCGCACCCTGTCCGGCCAGACCACCGAAGCGTTCTGGAACTCCGTGGCCCACGCCAAGCCGATTTCCGTCGGCCTGAACTGCGCCCTCGGCGCCCGTGAATTGCGCCCGTACCTCGAAGAGCTGTCGAACAAGGCCAATACCCACGTCTCCGCGCACCCGAACGCCGGCCTGCCGAACGAATTCGGTGAGTACGACGAGCTACCATCGGAAACCGCCAAGGTCATCGAAGAATTCGCCCAAAGCGGCTTCCTCAACATCGTCGGCGGCTGCTGCGGCACCACGCCGGGCCACATCGAAGCCATCGCCAAGGCCGTGGCCGGTTATGCGCCGCGCGAAATTCCGGACATTCCCAAGGCTTGCCGCCTCTCTGGCCTGGAACCCTTCACCATCGATCGCAGCTCGCTGTTCGTCAACGTTGGCGAACGCACCAACATCACCGGTTCCGCCAAGTTCGCCCGCCTGATCCGCGAAGACAACTACACCGAAGCCCTGGAAGTCGCCCTGCAGCAGGTCGAAGCCGGCGCCCAGGTAATCGACATCAACATGGACGAAGGGATGCTCGATTCGAAGAAGGCCATGGTGACCTTCCTCAATCTGATTGCCGGCGAACCGGACATCTCCCGCGTACCGATCATGATCGACTCCTCGAAGTGGGAAGTGATCGAAGCCGGCCTCAAGTGCATCCAGGGCAAGGGCATCGTCAACTCGATCAGCATGAAAGAAGGCGTCGAGCAGTTCATTCACCACGCCAAACTGTGCAAGCGCTACGGCGCCGCGGTGGTGGTGATGGCCTTCGACGAAGCCGGCCAGGCCGACACCGAAGCGCGCAAGAAAGAAATCTGCAAACGCTCCTACGACATTCTGGTCAACGAAGTGGACTTCCCGCCGGAAGACATCATCTTCGACCCGAACATCTTCGCCGTGGCCACCGGTATCGAAGAGCACAACAACTACGCCGTCGATTTCATCAACGCCTGTGCCTACATCCGTGACGAGCTGCCGTATGCGCTGACCTCCGGTGGCGTGTCCAACGTGTCGTTCTCGTTCCGTGGCAACAACCCGGTGCGCGAGGCGATCCACTCGGTGTTCCTGCTGTACGCGATCCGCGCCGGGCTGACCATGGGCATCGTCAACGCCGGCCAACTGGAGATCTACGACCAGATCCCGGTGGAATTGCGCGACGCCGTCGAAGACGTGATCCTCAACCGCACTCCGGAAGGCACCGACGCCCTCCTCGCCATCGCCGACAAGTACAAGGGCGACGGCAGCGTCAAGGAAGCCGAGACCGAAGAGTGGCGCAACTGGGACGTCAACAAGCGTCTGGAACATGCGCTGGTCAAAGGCATCACCACCCACATCGTTGAAGACACCGAAGAGTCGCGCCTGTCCTTCAACCGCCCGATCGAAGTGATCGAAGGCCCGTTGATGGCCGGCATGAACATCGTCGGCGACCTGTTCGGCGCCGGTAAAATGTTCCTGCCGCAGGTGGTGAAATCCGCCCGCGTGATGAAGCAGGCCGTGGCGCACCTGATCCCGTTCATCGAACTGGAAAAGGGCGACAAGCCGCAAGCCAAGGGCAAGATCCTGATGGCAACCGTAAAAGGCGACGTGCACGACATCGGCAAGAACATCGTTGGCGTGGTGCTGGGCTGCAACGGCTATGACATCGTCGACCTCGGCGTGATGGTCCCGGCGGAGAAAATCCTCCAGGTGGCCAAGGAGCAGAAGTGCGACATCATCGGCCTGTCCGGCCTGATCACTCCGTCGCTGGATGAGATGGTCCACGTCGCCCGCGAAATGCAGCGTCAGGACTTCCACCTGCCGTTGATGATCGGTGGCGCCACCACCTCCAAGGCACACACGGCGGTGAAGATCGAACCGAAGTACAGTAACGATGCGGTGATCTACGTCACCGACGCCTCCCGCGCCGTGGGCGTGGCGACACAGTTGCTGTCCAAGGAGCTCAAGGCCGGTTTCGTCGAGAAAACCCGCCAGGATTACATCGAGGTTCGCGAGCGCACGTCCAACCGCAGCGCCCGCACCGAACGCCTGAGCTATGGCGCGGCCATCGCCAAGAAGCCGCAATTCGACTGGGCGACCTACACGCCGGTCAAACCGACTTTCACCGGCACTCGGGTACTGGACAACATCGACCTCAACGTTCTGGCCGAGTACATCGACTGGACGCCGTTTTTCATCTCCTGGGACCTGGCCGGCAAGTTCCCGCGCATCCTCCAGGACGAAGTGGTCGGTGAAGCCGCTACCTCGCTGTACAACGATGCAAGGGAAATGCTGCGCAAATTGATCGATGAAAAGCTGATCAGCGCACGCGCGGTGTTCGGCTTCTGGCCGGCCAATCAGGTGCATGACGACGACATCGAGCTCTATGGCGATGACGGCAAGCCAATGGCCAAGCTGCATCACCTGCGCCAGCAGATCATCAAGACCGACGGCAAGCCGAACTTCTCCCTGGCCGACTTCGTCGCGCCCAAAGACAGTGAAGTGACCGACTACGTGGGTGGTTTCATCACCACCGCCGGCATCGGCGCCGAAGAAGTGGCCAAGGCATACCAGGACGCTGGCGACGATTACAACTCGATCATGGTCAAGGCCCTGGCCGACCGCCTGGCCGAGGCATGCGCCGAGTGGCTGCACCAGCAAGTGCGTAAAGAACACTGGGGCTACGCCAAGGATGAAGTGCTCGATAACGAGGCGCTGATCAAGGAGCAGTACACCGGCATCCGTCCGGCACCGGGTTACCCGGCCTGCCCGGATCACACCGAGAAAGCCCAGTTGTTTGCCCTGCTCGATCCAGAGGCCCAGGAAATGCGCGCAGGCCGCAGTGGTGTATTCCTCACCGAGCACTACGCCATGTTCCCGGCGGCGGCAGTCAGCGGCTGGTACTTCGCTCACCCGCAGGCGCAATACTTTGCCGTGGGCAAGATCGACAAGGACCAGGTGCAAAGCTACACCTCGCGTAAAGGCCAGGAGTTGAGCGTGACCGAACGCTGGCTGGCGCCGAACCTGGGTTACGACAACTGAGAACCTGACAGGAAACAACCCCGGCGCCGGGAAGACCGGCGCCGGGGGTTACCAACCGTGATGTTTCACGCCCGCGGCAGATCCCCCGATGTGCCCGACTGCCCTGCCCCGCTGGCAGACAGGCCCATTTCCTCGACTTCCTTGCGAGACAGCTCGATCATCTTGCTGTTGCGTGCGGCTGCAAGTTCGAATAACTGATTCATCAATGCCGCTTCGTCGGCGTCATCCACCTCCTCGGAAACGTCCGCCTCGTCGAGTTGCCTGAACTCTTGCGGGTATTTTTCCTTGAGGTAGTCCACCCAGTAATCGCGCTGGATGAGGTCTTCGAAAAAAACATCACTCTGTTCGGCATGGCTGACTTGCATACGCGCATCAGCCAGTTGTTGGGGTGTTACACCCGAGGCATACGTCATGTGCCTGGGCTGACCGGGCAACTCAAGACCATCGTCCCACCCTCCCGTCAAACCGATTCGATAGCCCAGGCGCACCTCTGCCTGATCCTGACCGCCATGGGTGGCAGCTTTGGTCGCCAGATCGTCGACCTTGTCCAACCGGAACAGTTGTCTGGACAATTTCAACAGCGCTACACCTTTGGCCGCCGGACGCCCGACCGGAATATCCAGCAAGGCATTGTGGGTGAACACTTTGCTCTCCAGGCCACTGAAAGTCAGGATTCGACCATCGACACAGGTGCCATGGGTACTGGAGCTGGCGAACAGGACTTCCCGCAGCTCACTGTTGCTGGCGGCGGCCTCCAGCACCGTCCACACCCGTCGGGTCAGGTCCGCTTTGGCCACCCTGAACTCCTGCGTATCCTGCAAGCGCGACAGTAAATGGAAGAACGCAGCATTGTCCGGCTCCGCGGCGAGCTGGTTCCAGATTCGCGTTTTTCTGCCCGATTCTTCGGGGGAGGCATCGGTCAGCCACGCTGCTTCTTGTGCAGAATCAAGCGCCATATCGGAGAGATCTTCATCTGATTCGGCGCTCTCACTTTCGCTGTCATCGCTGGGTTCAGCCATCATATCGTCAAGTTCTGGGCGCGAGATCCCCAGCACAGAGTCGCGCCTGCCGGTTTCGCGGTATTCGCGCAGGAGTTCAAGACTCTCATGCGACAGGTTGTGGTTGTCACTCAGGTCGGTACCGGCCATCAAAGCTTCGTGACTGTTATCCAGGGCCTCTGGCGCAATCGTTGTGATGTCGTTACCACTCAGGTTCAAGATTCTGAGATGGCGGGCTTGCAGCACACCCTCCGGGAAGGCGGTCAGATCGTTGCGACGCAGATCGAGTGTCTCGAGTCGCTCAAAATGACTGACATCGAAAGTCTCCAGATCGTTGTAACCCAGATCCAGCCATTGCAAACGCTCCAGGCGGCTCAACGAGGTATAAAGGTGCTCGGTGTCGCTCAACCGGTTAGTAGAAAGTTCCAGCCGTTCAAGCTGACTCATGGACTGGATCGGCTCAGGCAAGTACTGCAGTTTATTGCCGTTAAGCTCCAGTGTTTTCACTTTTGCAAAGGCTCTGAAGAAGCCATTGGAGCCTTGTGCGGTAAGCCTTACTCCGGTCAGGTTCAAGGTATCCACATGAGAAAATTCTGCCGGCAGCTCAGGCAGATCACCCAGTTGCAGACCATTGAAATTCAGCTTCGAACCTGTCACTGCACCAGTGTCGGTCAGCCCTTCGCGCCAGCATTCCATGATTCGCAAGGCAGCCGCCTGGCGGCTTTCGGACGACACTATCCAGCCATCACCGTGTGACTCCCGCGTAAACAGCCATCCATTCACCCGGCGCGTCAGTGCTTCGAACGTCTGGTCCCATCCGTCAAACCGCTCGCCGATCTGCACGTCGGTTGCCCCGTTCTCGCGCATCTGTTCGATCACTCGCAAGGCATCATCATCGGCCAGAGTCGGTTTCAACCGTTGCAGGCGCCTGGCGAAATGCACGCTGCCCTCGCCCATTGGGACAGGCGGCAGAGGCAACAAATGACGACTGATCGAATAGCTGCTCTCCTTCGGCGGGAAGGTCGGCGGCACTTGTTCCCGGGAGAATCTCTCCAATGAACCGGCCTCCAGCCCTTCGGCGGATTCGATCCGCTGCCAGGCGCCTTTCAGAGCCGTCACGGCTTGCGGGTTCAACGGCGTGCCGGTCAAATCGATTTTCAGCAGCACCTCATCCGGCAGTGTTGCCGGCAGCGAGGAAACCTTGCTGTCACGCAAATCCATCCAGATCAGCTGCGGCAGATCCTGTGCCCCAACGGGCCACTCATGCAGCTGCGTCGCTCGCAGATTCAGGGCCTTGAGCGAAGTCATTGCACTTACATCCAGTGAGTCCAGCGGGTTGCCGCTCAAGTCCAGGGATTCCAGAGCGCCCATACCCTCGAACGCTTGCTGAACTGCCGGGCCGACGACTATCCGGTTGCCGGAGAGATCCAGACGGATCAACTTCGCAAGGTCCTCTGCTGCAACCGGTACATCGGTCAAACCATTGCCACTGAGGTCGAGATTTTCAAGTTCGGAGAATCCTCTGACAAAGCCTCGAAATTGTTCAACGGGCACGCGCGCCGCCCTCAGATTCAATGTCCGCACATGGGGGAAAGCACCCGCGGGCAACTCCGGAAGCTCACTGACGTCCAGATTCGTCAACTCAAGCACCCTGGCATCGACATTCAAGCCGTACCGCTTGAACACTCCGTTTCGCCAGCAGGACTTGATAAACCCGGCCGTCCGCGAGCGCCCCACAAACTGATTCATATCCAGTAGCGCACGGTTGATCCAGTCATTCAATTGCCGCTCCAGTGCATTGAATTCCTCGCTCATGGCTTCAACCGCCTTGAACCTTGGCTCGGCCCCCAACCATTGCTGAAGGAAACCGTTGAACACCGCCCCAGAAGAAGCGTTCCCCCTCAACACGTCCAAACGGGTAAGTTCACCCTTGCAGTAGTCGCTGACCATTTCCTCCTGATCAACCAGATGTTCCGGGTGATTCTTGACGTACTCATACGCGAGCTTGAAGTTTTCGCGCGGGAACAGCGACCAGTCCAGCGACAACCCGGACCAGAGCTTTTCATGCCCCTCGAAGATGCCGTCGGGTAGCCTGCTGATGCTTGTACCTTTGAGGTTCAGGCGTTCAAGGCGGGGCAGCTCAAGAACTCCGGCCGGCCATTGGTTCAACGAAGGGGCAACGACCTCCAGTGTGCGCAGATTGCGCATCTGACTGACATCCAGGTTCATCGGCGCGAACCCCGAAGAATAAATACTCAGTTCCTCGAGCAATGTCAGGGAACTCAATTCTGATGTCAGATCTGCTGCCACGGAAGCGGATGAGTACAGCTCCAGAGCGGTGAGCTCACTCATTCCGCGCAATGCTTTCGGCACCTTGGTGAACTCACTGCTCGTTGCATTTATTCGTAGCCTTTTCAGCCCGGGAAAATTCGCCAGCAGTGCATCGGCATTGGCGTCAGTGATGCACCTCCCTCGAACGCTCAGTTCACGCACGTGTGAAAAGTCCGCAGTCAGAGAGGGAAGCGGATCATCGCAGACCAACTCCAGTGAATTTGAATGGGGAAGCTCTTCGGCCAACGGTGAGTTGCGCCAGCATTGCTTGATGTTGCGCGCGACCGAGGTCTTGCCCCCCTGCATGTACTGCAAAAAAGGATTCGCTGCGGGCTCACCCACCCATTCATCGAGCGTGGTCTGAAGTTCATCCCACTCACACATACGCGCCTGCAACAGATCATAAATCTGTGCATCGGTTTTCCCCGTCCGCAACTGCCTCAGGATAAAACCGTTGGCTTGCTGATTGGACAGCCCCGGATAAAGGTCCTGTACGCGCGTCAACAGAGAAGGATTGACGCCTTGCCCGCGTCCGCTGGCGTAGTAGCCCACGGTGCGCTCTGTTACACGTACGGGTGGTTTGAACCTTCTGTTGCTGCCGAAACGCTTTTGCAGCAATTGCGCCAACTCCATTCGATGTTTGCCGGCAGAATCGATAATCGCCATCTGCAGTTCGGCGCTCCGCCATACATGTGGAACGCCCAATGCCCGGCGGGACTCATCCGGCAAGGCGTGCATGATAGAGTCGAAAAAGCTGGCGCCGGGACCAGGTACACGGTTGAGTGCCATTCCCCGTTCATCAAACGCTTGAAAGGCCGGCCCCTGCTTCACCACATACCTGCGTGTCGCGGCAGTCTCGCTGCCAATGCCATCGATCAGCGGCCCGCTGATGTGGCCGTCGCGGATTTCCAGGCGCACATCGCCGGACCAGCCCGGCAGTTTTTCCAGTGCCCGCAATGCGAGCCACTGGCTGTCAGTCGACACCATATTCTCCATATGCAGACCGGCGAAAGCCTGGCTTGTACGCCCTACCCGCGCATACCAACGGGCCTCCTCCAGCATTCTCAACGGAATTCGTCGAGTGGAATCCAGGCGCGCGAGCTCCTCTGCGCTGGCATCCAGCAGAACTCTTTTCGCAGCAGACTCACTGAGGCCAGGACAAGCGCGCTGTAACCGACCGATGGATTGTCGGTGAACTGTCTGTTTGATGACCGGAGCCCCCCCAGGATCGGCCTTGAACAGCCGTAGGGCATCAAGCAATTCAGGGGGCGGAGGCAAATGATCCATATGCATTTTGCGCAAGGCGTTGTCGTTGACGCCACTGACATCGGCAACCTTGAGCAGTTGCTCGTCGCTGAGCTCATCGGTGACATGGCCCATACGCCGCAACAGGGTCAGTCGGTCCCATCCAAGCGGACGTTCAAACGTATGGCGCCAGGCGCCATGCCCGTTGTGTTCAAGAATGGGTTGCCAGGCCTGCTCATCCGTCGGATGGTTGATTCGCCATTTTTTCAGCGACTCATCGTAGGTTGTCTCGTAGTGCTTGCCGTTCTGCCGCACGTAAGTCTTGCCTTCGGCCCGGTACTGTCCCAACGCGTCAGGAGCAGCGTCGCGCCCCAGCGCGACATCACTCTCATAACCACGAAGGTCTGGTTTCCACAATCGTGTATCGCCATTGGCCCGCTGGATCTGCTCCATCCCCTCGATCATGGGTTCGGGCTTCACTGCTGCCAGTTTGCCGACGCCTTTGCCCACCCCAGCCATCACTCCTATCAGTGCCAGGTTTTCCGCCACATCGATCAGATGCGCCTTCGCCGCGTTGCGATCGCCCTCACTCCACTCGATGACCCCTTCGAAGGACTCGTACAACAGTTGCCCGGCCATCACTGTGAGCATGACCTCGCCCAGAACCGGTACGAACATCGACACCAGGTTCAACCCCAGCATGCCGATTTCCAGCAGATGATTGAGCTTCTCGGCGCGTACTTTTGCATCGACATCCGCAGTAGGGACCGCATGGCTGCGCGCATCGGCAATGACCTTCGCGCGGTTTTGCTCATAGAGATATGTCCAGAGGTCGGTGTTGGGGGCCCAGATGCCGGCAGCCCCTTGGCGAACGACGCTGCGAGGGTCGAGATAGGGATCTTCCACCGGTTCCCGCTTGCCCTGGTGCTCTGGAGGCAGCTCTTTGATACGGGTAAAAGTCGATAAAGGCGGAATGAACTGGGTGACTTTCACCCAGCTGGACCGCAATGGGTCAGACGGCGAGTCCGCCGTTTTGCGGGTGAACTGACTGAAATAATAAGGCCGGTCGGCGTAGGCCACAAACTGGCTGAAAAAACGCTGGTGCGCCGTCGGTGTGGCGTCATCTGGCGATGATGCCCCCCGGGCCGTGAACTGCCGTTTGAATTCTTCCCTCATCTGCGAAGACGTGTAGCGCTTGAGCGGATGCTCCGGGTCGTGGGGAACGTAGACAATGAAATCATTGGTATAACGATATTTTTCACAGATGCCGAACACAACGCAGCCAGTCATCCGCCGCTTCATCAAACTCAGGTCACAAAACCAGACCTGCCTGTCGCCAAGCCACGGATGGACTTCGCCATCAATCACCTCCTGGATCATTGCGTAGTCTTGCGGTTCGATATCCTGTTTCAACAAGGCCAGCTCAGCGGCCGCCCTCATCGCCGTTTTTTGGCTGGCAATGAATTGTTCACGAAGTGTCGTTTCCTTCTGCACCTGCGCGGGGTGGAAAAAGCCGTTCATATGGGCTTGATACTGCGCGCCGATATCCAGCGTGCGACAAAGTGACAAAAACTGACTGGTCGTCATATTGACGCTGACAACTTCGAACGTAGCGGGCGTCGATGTTTCTACGACAAACCCGGAGCTGCGGTGAAATGCGCCCTCCTCACACTCGGATTCTTCGAAGTTATGCAGTGCGGCCTGCAACAACGTCAGCTTCATGACCTCGAACGTCGAGACCTCTATCTCAAGGGCGCCAATTTCCAGGGGACGCCGCAGGCACACCATTGTTTTGTTGACGTCTGCCTCAATACCGAACTGATCCTTCAGGGCTTTGGCGAGTATCGGTGCAGCGAAGGTATCGATGTCCTGCAGCAACGACATCGTCTTGTCCAATCGGGTCTGCGCGGTGAAGCTCGCGTTGAAACTGTCGGTCAAAACCTGCTGTTGATACGCGGAGGCCTGTTGATACCAGTCCGGTAGGCGCGCATTGGTGTTTTTCATCGAAGCACGCCTTTGCGGCGTGGCGTCAACCAACCAGTCGGGAGCCATCAGCTGAAGAAGTCGATGGTGAACACTGCTTTTTCCTGGAACAGGATTTTTATTGTTCAAGGTTTGGGTGTGAATATCCGTCTCGGTGGACGAAGTCGGGGAATGGCTGGACATACTGTCTCTCCTGACAAATGGAGCGACATGACAGCATTGCGGATGGCCGCTGCTGCGGTAGATAGTTATTGCGGTCGCGAGGATTGATTACCCGATGCTTCGACAGCTGGCTGCTCAACCCCTGCACGAAGCGCCGGATTGGCTATGCTCTGAGGAACTACGTTCACGCGAGGGTTTTATGGACGATCCGGCCGACAACAAGCCGCCAACCTTCTGGCAAATGCTGCACAGCGTCATGGCAGCGGCTTTCGGGGTGCAGAGCGGGAAGAACCGGACCCGTGATTTCACTCACGGCAAGCCGAGTCATTTCGTGATTCTGGGGATTGGGTTCACGGTGGTGTTTGCATTGACGCTGTTCGGCATCGTCAAGCTGGTGCTGCTTCTGGCCGGGGTTTGAGGCGACTCAGTGCATCAGGGTTTGCAGGGTGAACGGGTAACGC
The DNA here is from genome assembly GCF_047304225.1 of Pseudomonas sp. Pseusp3. Lineage (NCBI taxonomy): Bacteria > Pseudomonadati > Pseudomonadota > Gammaproteobacteria > Pseudomonadales > Pseudomonadaceae > Pseudomonas > Pseudomonas sp. Pseusp3. The sequence goes on from NZ_JBGLYV010000017.1 coordinate 61,803, forward strand.
CAGGACGCGGGACGTCCCTTGGCCGAGAGCTTGTGGAAATCCACGCCGAAGTCCTGCCCGGCGCCCATCGCCAGCAGCCGCCTGGCCTGTGCCCGGTCGATCAGCTGCAACAACGGAACCTGCCGGTCACGGCCACCGTACTGGCTGATGTCCACGCCTTCATCGTAGTCATGCAATTGCACCAGCGCCCAGCCACCGAGGGTGAAGTGCCCGCCCAGCAACACACTGAGGCGACCGTCCAGCAGTGCCTGCAGCGCCGCGGGTGAATTGTTGATCGCGCCGAACAACACGCCTTTGCCCGGCACGCCTCCAGCTTCGACATATGCCTGCATCACGCCGAACGCCATTTCGTCATTCGCGGCCCAGACCAGCGACGTCTGCGGGTAGCGTTTTAACAACAACCTGGCCTGCTCATAGGCGCGTTGCCGGGTCCAGCCGCCGTATACCAATTGCCGCAAACGCACCTCGGGGTGCTCGGCCAGGGCGCGCCGCATGCCTTTCTCGCGAAACTGCGCGGACGGGGTGATTTTCAAACCGGAAAAAGCCAGCAAATCGATGGTCTGGCCGGGAGCTGCCGGGCCGTGCTGTCGGATCAGTTCCTTGAGCATCAGATAGCCGCCCTCCTCGTCATTGGGCACCAGGCTGCCGAGCAGGTCGGGATACTTGTCAGGTCGTGCGCCGACGAGCTTCATCTGGTCCGGGGTCAGGGCGTTGTTGACCATGAACAGCTTCACACCGCTGCCTTTGGCCAGCCGCAGGACTTCGGGGGCGATGTACTGCTCGTTGACGAAGACCAGGTAGTCGGGACGATGGTGGCCCTGAAGGGCTTCACGAGCCTGGCGGATGGTGTTTTCGGAGACGCGGTCGGAATACTGGATGCGCAAGTCCATCCCCAGGTCGGTCGCCGCGGCCTGCATGAACTGCGAGTAACTCAGCCAAAAAGCTTCCGTGGGGGTTCCCGGGTTCAGGAACAGCACTGACGCCGCCTGGGCACAAGGTCCCACGACCATGCCCAGCGTCAGTAAAACTCCACACAGAAACTTCAACATTGGTCGTCCGAGCCCCCGGAAATTCGCTGCGCATTATAGCCAGCGAACGCCCGTAAAACGGCGAATTATCCGTTTATTGTCGGACAATCGTCGGAACCGGGCCCGGACGGGGTCGTTTATTGATGGCTGACCCAGAAAACCGCCGTCCCCACGACCAGGATGATCAGGAACAAAATTGCCCAGGCATCAACGGTGCTATCGCTTTTCCGTGCTTTGGTTGGGTTGCTCATTGCATCGCCTCTTGTCGGTTTTATCGGTGATTGCATAAAGACTCGAGCAGAGTAAAGACGACGATTGCCCGCACCACAAACAGGGTCTTTGCAACAACGATTCTCATTAGGCGATTTGGTTCTTTACATATGCTCAAACATCACTTTTACGCATAACTGCAAACTGTTATCTTGCCCCGGCTCCGAAGGGAGTGCGCGGCCGTGCGCGCAGAATTGCAGAGGCTCCATCGGACTCCGGCAAGCACAAAAACGCAGCTGTATCCGAGCGACCCAAGCCTGAGAACAGGACTTATATGTACGTATACGACGAATACGATCAGCGGATCATCGAGGACCGCGTCAAGCAGTTCCGTGATCAGACCCGACGCTATCTGGCAGGCGAGCTGAGCGAAGAAGAATTCCGCCCCCTGCGCCTGCAAAATGGCCTTTATATCCAGCGTTTCGCACCGATGTTGCGAGTCGCCGTGCCTTACGGCCAACTGACTTCGCGGCAAGTGCGAATGATGGCCAGGATTGCCCGCGACTACGACAAGGGCTACGCCCACATCAGTACCCGGCAGAACGTGCAGTTCAACTGGCCTGCCGTTGAAGACATTCCGGACATTCTCGCTGAACTGGCCACCGTGCAGATGCACGCGATCCAGACCAGCGGCAACTGCCTGCGCAACGTCACCACCGACCAGTTTGCCGGCGTCGCCGCGGACGAACTGATCGACCCGCGCCCATGGTGCGAAATCGTTCGCCAGTGGACCACGTTCCACCCGGAATTTGCCTACCTGCCGCGTAAATTCAAGATCGCCGTCAACGGTTCGACCTCCGACCGCGCCGCCATCGAAGTCCATGACATCGGCCTTGAGCCTGTGCACAACGCCGCTGGCGAACTGGGCTTCCGTGTGTTGGTCGGCGGCGGCCTGGGCCGTACGCCGGTGGTGGGTGCATTCATCAATGAATTCCTGCCATGGCAAGACCTGTTGAGCTACCTCGATGCCATCCTGCGGGTCTACAACCGTTACGGCCGTCGCGACAACAAGTACAAGGCGCGGATCAAGATCCTGGTCAAAGCGCTGACGCCTGAAGTCTTCGCGCAGAAAGTCGATGCGGAAATGGAGCACCTGCGCGGTGGCCAGACCACACTGACCGACGCCGAAGTGCAGCGCGTCGCCAAGCACTTCGTCGACCCGGACTACAAGGCGCTGGAGAACCAGACCGCCGCCCTGGCCGAGCTCGACCAGCAGCACCCGGGCTTCGCCCGTTGGCGCGCACGCAACACCCTGGCCCACAAGAAGCCAGGCTACGTGGCCGTGACCTTGTCCCTGAAGCCAACCGGCGTTGCACCGGGCGACATCACCGACAAGCAGCTCGACGCCGTAGCCGACCTGGCAGACCGTTACAGCTTCGGTCAACTGCGTACCTCCCACGAGCAGAACATCATTCTGGCCGACGTCGAGCAGGACAAGCTGTTCGCCATGTGGGGCGAGCTGCGCGAGCAAGGCTTCGCCACGCCGAACATCGGCTTGCTGACCGACATCATCTGCTGCCCGGGTGGTGACTTCTGCTCCCTGGCCAACGCCAAATCGATCCCGATCGCCGAATCGATCCAGCGCCGTTTCGACGACCTGGACTACCTGTTCGACATCGGCGAACTGGACCTGAACATCTCCGGTTGCATGAACGCCTGTGGTCACCACCACGTCGGCCACATCGGCATTCTCGGGGTGGACAAGAAAGGCGAAGAGTTCTACCAGGTTTCCCTCGGCGGCAGCGCCAGTCGCGACGCCAGCCTGGGCAAGATCCTCGGCCCGTCCTTCGCCCAGGAAGCCATGCCTGACGTGATCGAGAAGCTGATCGACGTGTACATCGAACAACGTACCGAAGACGAGCGTTTCATCGACACCTACCAGCGTATTGGCATCGACCTCTTCAAGGAACGCGTCTATGCAGCGAATAATTAAGAACAACGAGGTCGTCGACGAGACCTGGCACCTGCTGCCCAAGGATTTCAATATCGACGGGATCACCAACTGCGACGACTACATCGTCCCGTTGCAGCTGTGGCGCGAACACAGCCGTATGCTCCTGGCCCGCGACGGTGGCCTGGGCATCTGGCTCGACGCTGATGAAGAAGCCGAGGAAATCGGCGAAGACGTGGCGCAGTTCCAGGTCATCGCCCTGAACTTCCCGGCCTTCACCGATGGCCGCAACTACTCCAATGCCCGCCTGCTGCGTGACCGTTATGGTTTCAAGGGCGAATTGCGGGCCATTGGCGACGTGCTGCGCGACCAGTTGTTCTACATGCATCGCTGTGGATTCGACGCGTTTGCCGTACGCCCCGATAAAGACCCGTATGAAGCGTTGGAAGGTCTCAAGGACTTTTCGGTGACCTACCAGGCCGCCACTGACGAACCGCTGCCGCTGTTCCGTCGCCGCTGACCGTGATGCCTTGAGCCCTTGGCAGGGCTCAAGGCTCATCGGCTGTTACCGGCCACTCTCCGGAAACGGAAACGGCCGACCCAAAGCCACCCAGTCGCTGTAGAGCTTCGCCCGGCCTTCCAGTGCGGTGAACGCCGCAAACGGATTGTCGAACGCACCCGCGGGCAGCGGTGCATCCTGAGTCAGCCTCCCCCACAATTCCTGCGAAGCGTCTGCTTCAGTCAACAATCGCCATACTCGCGCCTGAAGGTCCGGATAATCCACCTGGAAATCCGCAGTGAGCGCCAATGAACTCACGGTCCCCAGAAATCGCTGGCCACGAGGCCTGAGTGCCAGGCGTTGCCAGACCTGCAGCCGGGCATCCCGCTGCGTCTCGTCAATGCCATGCAACCAGGCAGACGGTTGCAAATAGTCGGGACCTGGCGTGCCCAGCCAAAGATTGATGCCCGTTTGTTCCCGATGCCTGACCAGCCGCTGCAACGTGTCCTCATCGGTCAAGGGGTTGTTCCACAGCAATACACGGTCCCTGGCAATGGCCTGGTTCAGGACTGCCTGTGGTACTCGATGAATCAGGTTATCGCGCAGGTCCAGAGTGGTCAGGTACGGCTGCTCCATGACCCCCACCGGACACGTTGTGATACCCGTATTGTTCAGCTTCAGCATTCGTAGCTGGTTCATTCCAAACACCATCGGGGGGACACCCAACGGGTTCTCGCTCAGGTCCAGCGATTGCAGATTGCCCAACTGACTCAACTGCGCGGCGGTATGTTCCTGGAATGTCAGGTGCGTGGAACGAAGATTCAGTGAAACGAGATGTTGTAGCTGGGGGATCGTCGATGGCAATGCGCTTTCCACTTGCCCCGAGATATCGGTCAATCTCAAGTCGGTGCCCTCCATGTCCAACCTGCGCAACTCAGGGAAGCACTCCAGAAAACCATTGAGGGTGCCTGGTTCTGTCAGGTGGAAGTTCTTCAGGTTCAGCTCCACTACATCGCTGAACCGCACGTTCAGTACCGGCAATCGATGATAGTCCTCATGGCTCATGTCAATCGTGAAACCGCGTCGATAATCCCCCGAGTAGTGGCTGTTGTGCTGCGGAGCACGCTTTTGCCAGATGGCAATCAGCTCTTCCCCCAGCTCGTATCGGGACTCGCCTTCGTGCTCCATGACGCCTTGCAGCAACTCAGTGTTGCGCAGTTCGATTTGTGCAGGCGTCAGTCCCTCTGCTGCGGGATCACCCATTTGCAAAAAAGGCACATCCATGTCGTCGATATCCACCGCCACCTGGTCGAGCCAGCCTTGCAGATCCGTGTACAGTTGCTGCAACTGCAGTTTTGAGCTGTCGATATACGCCTGGGCTCCGCTACCCAATTGCCGTAGCGCCCCGTCGGCCTCGTCGTCGGAGAATTCGGGATAGATCTCCTTGAGCTGCATACGCATCATGGCGTGGGTCAAGGCTCCCTCACGAGGCGTGTCCGGATAACCTCCTCCCCTGAGACCCTGCGCTTCGAAGGGCAACCCTGAGTCCATTCTGTCGAGCCCCAGGACCAGTTCCGGACGGGACAACGCGTATTCGCTGACGCAAAGTTTCAACCCGGCAACCGGATCATTCGACGATAGCTGCAAGGCCGCACGCTCCTCCTCGGACAGGACACCGACAATAGCCTCATGAAATGGCGTGCCGACGAAGGGTCGAGTCGAAAAGCCGTAGGGTTGATAATACTCTCCCACCTTGATCAGGCGTCGACAGTCAGGCGCTTCGAGCGGCCCTCCACGGTCCAGGACCCTACCGCCGGGTGAACCATCGAGCACTTCGATTCGCAGGCTCTTCGGCCAGCCGGGCAGGTTTTTCAGGGAGTGCATGGCCAATATGTCCGACTCGGGATTGGTTGCCGCGCGAAGACATAACCCTTCATAGGCACGATTGAGGCGCACATGCTTCTGGTATTGGCGTGCCTTGTGGTCCAGCTGCTTGAACGTTCGCTTGGCTTCGACCACATCCAATGGCACCTTGAAATCGATGCCATGACGATCGAGCATTTGTTCCACGGCAGCTTTGGGCAGCCCGGGATATTGTCGTTGGAACAATCGCACCCACTCATGCTCGGACTGCTGCAGCGCCTGGTAGCGCTGATTGAACAATTCGATACGTGCAACCAATGAATCAGCGAGCACTGAAACCTCCTGATCGATCCTGAAGCGCTCAATGGTATCGGCCAGCAACGGGGTGGGTGCCCGACCCGCCTGCATCAGGCGCAGCATGTCGTCATCGACTGCGCTGACCTTGCCGATCTGTGCCAGCACCTCATCGCTGAATGAAGCAAATGGTGCGCAGACACCGCGCATCAACTCCAGACGGGTCACCACCGTCGCTGGAGCAGGTACAGGTTTGATCGTCACATCAGGCAAAGAATGAGCGCCCGGTTCACGGACCGGTTCACCGGGTTCGTGCAGCGTTTCACCCAGTGCCTTGGCACTTGAGCCTTCGCCCTTGAGTGCAACTCCCGCCCCGGCCAGCGGCAACGCGTTGAGCAAACCGAATACCGTACGGGTGATGCCTTCGGAACGCTGCTCCGGGGTTTTTCCGTTGACGGCCTGATCGAGGCCGTAGCCGGCATCGATGATTCCGGCCAGCACCAGCAAGCCCTCGCCACCAGGAACAAACAAGGCCAACGGGCCGAACTGGTTGATCCAGCGCACAAGCGGTTCAACCACCGCACTGAGGTTGTCACGATTGACCTGGGCATCGTCGCGGATGGTTTTGACGCTGGCCATCGCCGCTTGCCTCATGGTCAATACCAGTTGTGCAAAAGGGTCTGTGGCCGCAGAAGAGCGTTCGAAATCGATGTAGTCCTGCGGATCCCAAAAACCGTCGTCATTGAAGAACCCGGCGGTCTTTTTCAGCCTGTATTCATTCGGATAAGCCGCCAGGCCCTCCAGCGCAGTCAGTACACCCGCATGGAAGGTGCCGTCGTCACGGTCTTCTTCGGCAAAATGGCTGGCCAGAGCCTGTTGCGTGTCGCGATTCCTGCCTTGGGCCACGACCCAGTCGCGCATGTGCCGGATGTCGGCGAACTCATGCAAGGGCGAGGAGTTGGCCGGGATATACAGCAGCACTCGGGCGCTGCTGCGCTGGCGAAAAAACCAGATGTCGGACGAGGTGTAGCGGTAGATCGTCAGGCGTCCCGCTTCGATCTGCGTACCAACGCGGGTTGGCGCTTGCAGTTGCGCAATGGCCAAAGCTTCCCAGGTCTGCTCCGCCGGCAATCCTGCCGCCTGCATCGCCAATGCCAGGCCGCCCTCGCTCAGGCTGCCTTCCTGATGTTGCAGGCAAGCGCTCATGACAAAAGCCGCCTTGACCGATGTCCTCATCGCGTAAGGCTCGGCCCGCACGATCCGCTCAGCGGAGGGCCAGGCTTGGTCGAGATAGGCCTGATAGCGGGACTGCAGCTCCAGCTCCCAAACCCACCTCTTGAAGTCGGCCGGCCTGAGGGCGATTTGTGTCGAGGGACCGTAGGTCTGTGGTGTTGTACTCCGATAGATCCCTTCATAGTCGTGGTAGTAATCCACGGCTCTGGCCGCCGCATCATCGACTGGATCAACGATATGAATCTCAGGCCCGATGTCCGGAGGTGTATACAAACCGAACGCCGTTTCGCCGAAACGGCCGTCAGCCGCAGTTTGATAATTCGACAGTAATGCCTGCACCAGGGTGCGTGAGTTGTTTACCCGCCCCTGATGGATCGCGCCCCGCCCGGCACTCGCGTCGGAGTCGTAGTCAAGCGTTACCAACAGGGCTGAATCTGGATCGATATCCTGCCCCCACTTTTCCCGGATCAGTTGTGCACCGAATTGCTCCGGCGTTTGCGGCAGTGCGGTCGCAATCGCCGTTTTCAATTCATCACGCATGGGCCGAGCTGGATGCGGCGGTGCTTCGTGGTCGCGCAGAGGGTCATTCATGTGCATTCCATGGCAACTATTTTTGGAACACCAACATAACCAGCCGCCGCGTTGCCGAAAGCAGGAACTGTCGCCTGTTACCTACAGAGATTTCGCCATGCCGTGGAGGACACAGGACACACAGGAGAAGCATTCACAGGCAAAAAAAGCGGGACACAACTCAAGCTAATTGACCAACCAGACAACCAGCATCACAGTAATAACTTTACAACTTGAAAACCCCGGAAATACATTCCGCACAATGCTATTTATTTTACGCGATAGAGTTTGAAAAACTCAGCTAACCGCAAAAGGATCTTGCACGATGTATATTTCAGATGAAGCCCGAAACTCTGCACTCAAAACACTTTGGAAAGAAGAGGATTTTAGTTATCTCGCCATTTTATACTGCGATGCCAATGGCGACATTGGCTACATCCCCATCCAGACAGATAACACTCTTATCCATATTCAACACGAGGAATGGCCAGAAGTTGACAATGTTCGCTTCAAGAGCCTCGAGAACCTGCTTGAAGCCCTGGAGTCAAATGGCTTTAAACAGCTTCCAGGTGAAATGGACAGCATAGAGCTGCCATGGTCTTCATATTCTGACCTCCCGACTACATTACAAGAGCAACTCAATGAGCCCGGGATGTTTATACTCGACCGCGACTATAGATTCCAGTTTCAGTTCAATGGATACACGCCAGGACCATCGGCATTTCCAATATCGCTTGATGGCGACAGTGTTTACCTGAAAAAAGGACTGATCAGTGCAATGGATGAAATTCGCTTTGCCGACATCGATTCACTGATCAAGGCGTCGGCCACTTATGGCGATGAGGGAAGGATCCTGGATTGGTATATCAATAACAGCCTTGCCCGAATTCCGAAAATAACATGGCAGCGCTGAGCAACGAATCAACACTTGCCCTCTTAAGGTATTAGTCTCCATTAAAAGTGGCCTTGAACATTGCCTGCATGGCATCGCTCAAGGCCTTTTAATCGTTCAAAATACAAAAGCGGACAATAGCGATTAGCCGATTGAGCGCAGAATTACCAGAAGCGTTGCTGGGTCAAACGGCTCCACCAGCTCAGCAACAGGCGGTCGACCGAACCGCTGGCGGCCATGCCAATGCGCTCCTGCAGGCTTTTGCGCTCGGCATAGTGCAGGTGATAAAGCTCGGACTGCCTGGCGCGCTCGGCGAGGTATTCATCGCTGGTCTTGAGTTCGTCGACCAGGTGTTTTTCCAGTGCCGCGACGCCGAGCCAGATTTCGCCGGTGGCCACTTCATCGATCGCCAGTTGCGGGCGATAGCGCGACACGAAGTTCTTGAACAGTTGATGGGTGATGTCCAGGTCTTGCTGGAACTTCTCCCGCCCCTTCTCGGTGTTTTCGCCAAACACGGTCAGGGTGCGCTTGTACTCACCGGCGGTCAGCACTTCGAAGTCGATGTCGTGCTTTTTCAGCAAGCGATTGACGTTGGGCAACTGCGCCACCACGCCAATCGAGCCGAGGATCGCGAACGGTGCACTGATGATCTTCTGGCCAATGCACGCCATCATGTAGCCGCCGCTGGCCGCGACCTTGTCGATGCACACGGTCAAGGGCACGCCGGCTTCACGGATACGTGCCAGTTGCGAGGAAGCCAGGCCGTAGCTGTGAACCATGCCGCCGCCGCTTTCCAGGCGCAGCACCACTTCGTCCTTCGCAGTGGCGAGGGTCAGCAAGGCAGTGATTTCGTGGCGCAGGCTTTCGGTGGCCGATGCCTTGATATCGCCATTGAAATCCAGCACGAACACCCGGGGCTTGGCCTCGGTTTTTTTCTTCTGTTTCTTGTCGGTTTTAGCCTGGGTCTTGCGCAAGGCCTTGAGCTGGTCCTTGTCGAGCAGGGTTTGCTCCAGGCGTTCGCGCAGCCCTTTGTAGAAATCATTGAGCTTGCTGACCTGCAACTGACCGGACGACTTGCGCCGCCCTTTGCTGCGCAAGGCCGCAAAACTGGCCAGGACCACCAGAATGGCGATCACCAGGGTCACGGTCTTGGCCAGGAAAATGGCGTACTCGGAAAAAAACTCCACAGGGACTCCTCAAACGATGCGCGGCTCGAACGCGCGCGGGATACTTCCAGCATACCCATGCGCCGGCCTTGCGACCAGTCGCGTAACCTCCGGCAACAGGCCTGTAACGGGCATTTCAAACAAGCGTATGTTTTTTCATTGACAGCTCACCGCCATCCTCATAACCTCGCCAAACCTTCAACGTACCGGGATGACGCGGACGTGGGCAGCATCTATTTGATTCGACATGGCCAGGCCTCCTTCGGTGCAGACGACTACGACGTCCTGTCGCCGACCGGCATTCGTCAGGCTGAAATCCTTGGCCGGCACCTTGCCGAACTCGGGATCAGCTTCGACCGCTGCCTGGCGGGGGATTTGCGCCGTCAGCAGCACACGGCCAACAGCGCGCTGGAACAGTTCGCAGCAGTGGGCCTGCCGGTGCCGCTCCTGGAAACCGACTCCGCCTTCAACGAATTCGACGCCGATGCGGTGATCCGCGCGCTGCTGCCGGCCATGCTGCCGGACGAACCCGAAGCGTTGCATATCTTGCGCAACGCCGCGCAAAACCGGGGTGAGTTCCAGCGTATCTTCGCCCTGATCATCGAACGCTGGCTAACCGGCACCTACGACACACCGGGCCTGGAAAGCTGGCTGGGGTTTGTCGAGCGGGTACAGGCCGGCTTGCATCGCATCCTCGACCAGGCCGACAACACCCAGAAAATCGCCGTGTTCACGTCCGGCGGCACCATCACCGCCCTGCTCCACCTGATTACGCAAATGCCTGCCCGGCAGGCCTTTGAATTGAACTGGCAAATCGTCAACACCTCGCTCAACCAACTCAAGTTTCGTGGTCGCGAGGTGGCCCTGGCTTCCTTCAACAGTCATGCGCACCTGCAGCTGTTGAAGGCCCCGGAACTCATCACGTTTCGCTGAGTCCGGACTATTGTGACCCTGGCTGTAATCAACCAGCTCTTAATACCCAAGAAAGGATCGAACCATGACCTCCGTAGCTGATGCCGTACAAGCAATGAAAGCCAAGTTCAACCCAGCCGCTGCTGCCGGTCTGGACCTGGTCTTCGGTTTTCGCATCGACGACACCAAGAACTTCTCGCTGATTGTCAAAGACCAGACTTGCGAGCTGCAGGAAGGCGAGAACCCGGACGCCCAGGTGACCCTGGTGATGGACGGCGAAACCCTGGAAGGCATCGTCAGCGGCGAAACCGACGGCATGCAAGCGTTCATGGGCGGCAAACTGCGCGCTGAAGGCGACATGATGCTGGCCATGAAACTGTCCGAGCTGTTCCCGTCCTAAGCACCCGGTTCCCGCTCTTCGGGAACGTGCAAGGCCGCAAACGAATCCCGCCCCTCGTGGCGGGATTCGTCGTTTTTGCCCTTCGAAAATCGGGGTACCGATTGCCGGCCCCCACTCCTACAATACGAACACTTCCCACACCGGCCGCCCCATGGACATCGACCTCGCCCGCACCTTCCTCGAAATCGTCCGCCATGGCAGCCTGGCCGCGGCTGCCGAGAAGCTCCATGTCACCCAGACCGCGATCACTGCACGGGTGCAAAAACTCGAGAGCCAACTGGGCAGCACCCTGTTCGTGCGCAATCGCGCCGGGGCCCGCCTGACGCCCAACGGTGAAGCCTTCGTGGTCTACGCCAATCAACTGGTGCAAACCTGGGAAGCCGCACGGCGTGATTTGCCGTTGCCCGAGGGTTATCGCGATGTACTGCACATCGGTGGCGAGGTCAGCCTGTGCAATCCGCTGATGCTCGGTTGGGCCGGTGAAATCCGCGAAAAGATCCCCAGCCACGCCTTGCGCATGGAAATCCGTGATGGCGAAAACCTGCTGCGCCAACTGGAGTTGGGCGTACTGGATGCCGCGCTGGTGTATCAGCCCGAGTATTGGCCGCGCTTACAGGTCGAGCAGATTCTTGAAGAAAAGCTCATCCTCGTGCGCTCAGTCGAACGGCCCGAGCCTTACGTGTACATCGATTGGGGCCCGGGCTTTCGCCGCCAGCACGACGCTGCCCTGCCGGAAAAAGCCAAGGCTGCGCTGACCTTCAACCTTGGCCCGTTGGGTTTGCAGTACATTCTCGAAAACGGCGGGAGCGGCTATTTCCGCACCCGCGTGGTACAGCGCTACCTGGAAAGCGGTGTGCTGGAACTGGTGCCCAAGGCTCCGGAATTCAGTTATCCGACCTACCTGGTCTATTCCCGCGACCGCGACTCGCCAACCCTGCAACACGCCTTCGACCTGCTGCGCACGGTCATCGATTCCGACGAAGACTGGTCACAGCGCTGGGACCCACTGACCTGATAACGGTTTGCACCGGATCATGGCCAATGTGCCTTCAAGGTTCGGCCAGTCAACACGCTGGAATCGACTAATCTGCAGAGATAACAATAACGACAGGTGATTGCAGTGAGGCAGACCACCGCAGGATTCCGCAGCCGCTACCGCGCCGACATTCATCCGCTCTACAACCCCTGGTTGCACGGCGCTTTTGTCCTGGCGTTCGGGGCACTGGCGATCAGCATTTTCTGGAGCAACGTGCATCAGGTACGTCCGGCGCAATGGCTGGCGGTGCCCGTCACGCTGCTGCTGTTCAACTTCGGCGTGTACATGGTGCATCGCCACCTGGGGCATCATAAAAAGAGTTTCGCCCGGCTGTTTTATGCCCGTCACGCTGGCGACCACCACAGTTTTTTCACCCCCGGCCACATGACCTACGACAGCGCCCGCGACTGGCGGGTGATTCTGTTTCCGGCATGGCTGATCGTGCTGCACACCCTCGCCGTCGCCCTGCCCCTCTGGTGGCTGCTCAAGCCATTGGATGCGAACGTTGCCGGATTGGCCGGCGGCTTGCTTGTCCTCGGTTACCTGATTTATGAAGTGTTTCATGCCTGCGAGCACCTGCCGCCGCGCAATCCGGTCACACGATTGCCATGGATCCGCCAGATGCGCCGGCTGCACGAGCTGCATCACCGCCGCGAACTGATGCAGGAGCGTAATTTCAACATCGTTTTCCCGCTGATGGACTACCTGTTCGGCACCCTCTATTGGGAACCGGAACCTGCGCCACTCAACCCGCCGAGAACGCCCATGACCCGCATGCAGCATCAGATTGTCATTGCCGGAAACCCGCTGGACGTATTGGCCTACGCCAGTACCGCGAGCCTATGGCCGCAATGGCACCCCTCGTCGCTGCATATCGATGGGCCAAAAGGCCCGTTGCATGCCGGCGCACGTTTCGAGGAGGACATCCGCGCCGGTGGCCGCGACGGGCGCTTGAGTTGGGAGGTAGCGGAGTACCTGCCCGGACGGCGCTGGAGCGCCCGGGCCCGGGGTGATCATGGCCTGTCGCTGGTGGTGACCTATGAATGCGATGCCACAGGCCAGGACACACGTTTCGTCCGGACCCTGGAATATCAATTCAGCGGTCTGGCGATGCGGATTGCCAACCGGTTGTTGCTCCAGCGGCGCATCGATCGGGAATCGGCGGAGTCGATGCAGGCATTGCGCGACATGGCGCAGAAGTATCTGGTCGCGACAGGGGTCAGCGCGTGAGCAGAATCTTCAAATGCCTGTTGCTGGTCATCGTCGCCATCGGCGCCTTCCTGCTGCTGATGCCAACCAGGGTGCAACCGGTGGCCTGGGCGCCACAACCCGCGCCTTCCCTCACCAGCGGAATCTACGCCGACAACCAGCGACTAAAGGGTATGGAACGCGTCGGAGCCGCCGACATCGATGGGCCGGAAGCCTTGTTGCTGGAAAACGACACACTCCTCACCGGTCTGCACGACGGTCGCCTGATCCGCACCAGCCTGGACGGCAAGACCACCAAAGTCCTGGTCGATACCGGTGGCCGGCCACTGGGCCTGGCCCGGCATCCCAATGGCCTGCTGGTGATCGCCGATGCCGTCAAAGGCTTGTTGTCACTCGACGCCCAGGGTCGCCTGGTGGCCCTGACCACAGAAGCCGGCGGCGTTCCCTTCGGCTTTACCGACGATGTGGTTATCGACAAACCGGGTCACTACGCCTATTTCAGCGATGCTTCGAGCCGCTTCGGCTATGGCCACGACGGTGAGGCCGTGCTCGAACACGGCGGTGACGGCCGTCTGCTGCGTTATGACTTCCAGTCTGGCAAAACATCGGTTGTGCTGGACAAGCTGGAGTTTGCCAACGGCGTGACCCTGGGACCGGACGATGCCTACGTGCTGGTCAATGAAACCGGCGCCTACCGTATCAGCCGTTATTGGCTCAGCGGCCCCAAGGCCGGCACTCATGACCTGTTTATCGACAACCTGCCGGGGCTGCCGGACAACCTGTCGTTCAATGGTCACGACCGGTTCTGGGTGGCACTGTATGCCCCCCGGAACGCCTTGCTCGACGGCACGGCGGCGCATCCGTTTGTGCGCAAGATGATCGTGCGAGCCATGACCGTCTTGCCCAAACCCGTGGAAAAACGCGGGTTTGCCCTGGGCCTGGACCTTGAAGGCAAAGTGATCGCCAACTTGCAGGACGGCAGCAGCGACAACTACTCCCCCATCACCACGGTGCGCGAGTATGGGGACTGGTTGTATTTCGGTTCGCTGAAAGCGCAGAACATGGTGCGGTTGCCGTTGAGCAAGGCACTGCAATGAGCAAGCCCCGCCTCTGATCCTGTAGGAGCGAGCTTGCTCGCGATAAACCCGAGAACGCCGCGGGGCACCTGCCAACCAGCGTTATCGTTGACGACCATCGCGAGCAAGCTCGCTCCTACAGGGGGGCGGTGTTCAGTTCACAGGGGTATTTGGGCTGGATGATGAGGCACCTCGTCGAGAGCCGTAACATCGGTCTCCGGGCATTCGAGGTGCCGGTTCTGGTTGCCGTTCCAGCCTGGATCAGGACGACGATCCAAGTTGCCTGACGATCTTGTCCTTGACCTCCAGGCGCTTCGCCTTGAGCTTCGTCACCGTGTCATCGCTGGATTTGGCCTCCTCCGCCTTCACCACTTCGGCATCAGCCAGGGAATACTTGTTGATCAGTGAATCCAGTAACGGATCCTTGGTGCGTTTCTGCTGGATTTCTTCCTTTGAGCGTTTCAGATCCTGATAAAGGTCATGGGGCACCGGCATGGAACACCTCCGTTTGTTGATCGACAGCGAGACGCGATCAATTGCGTTCACCAACTATCAGAATGGCCTCGGTTAGCCTGTTCTGTCGACCACCTGTCAGACCAGCGGTGTCCGTTCGTCGTCCTGTCGCAAAGGCCATAAAACCTTCGCCTGCGCCGACGCCTCCACCGGCTGACGATGCCTCGATAACCTTTTGAATGCTGTGTGGGGAATCAGCTGTTTTTGTCAGCCGTTAAGCACCGTGCGCACCATTTTTCGAAGTGCTTCGGGATTGTAGGGTTTGCTCAGCAGGTGGGTGTCGGGGCTGAGCTGGTGATTGCGCGAGATAATGTCGCGGGTATGCCCCGAGGTGAACAGCACGGCCACCGGAGGCTCCTGCACTTTCGCCCAGGCTGCCAGGTCCGAACTCTTGATCAGCCCGGGCATGACCACGTCGGTGAAGATCAGGTCCACCGCCAGCCCTTCCAGCAACATTTGCATGGCGACGTCACCGTTGGTGGCCGTGAGGATCTGATAACCCTCTTCGCGCAACAACTCCACCACCGACACCCGCACCGCCTCATTGTCTTCAACCACCAGGATGCGTTCGTGCCCGCCCCGCTGCGGCATATCAGGGTTCAGCGTTTCGCTGGCTGCCACGCGCAAGGTGCGCGGGAAGTACAACTGCACCCGGGTGCCCTGCCCGACGTCGCTGGCGATTTCGATATGACCGCCACTCTGCTTGACGAAACCAAACACCATGCTCAATCCCAACCCGGTGCCCTGCCCATCGGCTTTGGTGGTGAAGAACGGTTCGAACGCCTGGGCGAGCACCTGCGGCGGCATGCCGACACCGGTATCCGCCACGGACACCCGCACATAGTCCCCGGGGATAATGCCTTTTGCGGCGCAAAATTTGCGATCGAGGGTGATGTTTTCCGCGCAAAGGTCAATCCTGCCCTCGCCTTGAAGGGCATCACGGGCATTGATCGCCAAATTGAGAATGGCGTTTTCCAGTTGATTGCGATCGACAAACACGCTCCAGGAATCTTCAGGTGCCGTCATGTGCACCTGAAGGGTTTCACCCAAGGCACGCAGCAACAGCTCCGCCAGGCCATCGAAAATCTGCCGCAGCGTGAAGACCGCGGGCGACAACGGTTGGCGACGGGCGAACGCGAGCAACTGCGAGGACAGCTTGGCACCGCGCTCGACGGCGGCAATCGACGCCGCGACCCGGCGCTGCACATTGGCGTTACCCGGCTCATGGCGCGCCAGCAGGTGCAGGTTGCCGGCGATCACTTGCAACAGGTTGTTGAAGTCATGGGCCACGCCGCCGGTGAGGCCGCCGATGGCTTCGAGTTTCTGTGACTGGCGCAATTGTTCTTCTGCCGCCAGACGCGCCTCGACCTCATCAGCCACCCGTTGCTCCAGGTTGCGAGTGAACTTGAGCAGGGATTCTTCGGCGGTCTTGCGTTCGTGAATATCGATCAGCACGGCGGGGAAACGAAACGCCTCGCCCTGCTCATCGAACTCGCAACACCCGCTGGCGAGTACCCAGAGGTAACTGTCATCGGGGCGCTGGATGCGGTATTCGGCGTTGTAGGGTTCACCGGTCTCGACCGACAGTGTGATGCGCTCCTGAACCCAGGCGCGATCGTCCGGATGGATCCGGCTTTCAGCGATGTCCTGGGACAGATTTTGCAGGTCTTGTCCGGGCGGATAGGAAAACGTGCGAGCGAAGCGCTCATCACCCGACAACACATTGGTCTTGATATCCCAGACGAAGGAGCCGAGCAAGGCCCCGGCGTTCAGCGCCAGCCGTACTCGTTCGTTGTCGGCGTGATAGGCGTCTTCGGCCGCCTGTCGCCGACGTTCGGATATCACCCATTCGGTGGTTTCCACCACCATGGCCATGACCCCGGCCGGGCGACCGTCATCGTCGGCCACCGGGCTGTAATAGAGGTCGAGCCAGACGTCCTCGGGAACGCCGTCGCGCAGCAGTACCAGGACTTTATTGCGATAGGACAAGGTGCCACCCGCCAGGCAGGTATCCACCACATGGCGATTGAATTCGGCCACCTCGGGCCATCCCAGTTCAACCGTAGAGCCCAGCAGGTACGGATGACGTCCACCGGCAAACTTGGAGTAAGCGTCGTTGTAGATCATGTACCCCGACTGTCCCCAGAGCATCACCATCGGCAACGGCGAGGCAAGCATCAACTGCACCGCACTGTTCAGGCTTTTCGACCATGAGTCGAGTGGGCCAAGTTCAGTCAGGCTCCAGTCGAACGCACGAATGCGTTCGGCCATTTCGCCGTTCCATCCGGCACACCCGTGGCTATCCGCTAGAAACTGCATCGACTGGCCCAATCCCGGTAAATTGCACCCGTTTGTTTCGAGCATTCTGGATGCTATTCGTTTCATAGAGGTATAGCTGATTCTCACGGGCCACTGGAGATCCCCTGTAGGAGCGGGCTTGCCCGCGAAGGCGGTGTATCAGCAGACGAACAGGTTGAATGACACACCGCTTTCGCGAGCAAGCCCGCTCCCACAGTTTTTGATCTTCAGTGGGGACTAGACCTCAATCAAATGCTTGAGCGGGTTGTAACTGCTTTTCAGCGTGGCCGCGACATCCAGAATGGCCTTCTCGATGCCATTCAGGTGCATGCAGGTCAGCTCGATGGCCGCGCTCTGGTTGCCTGCTTCGATGTACTCGATCAGCCGCAGGTGTTCATCGTCGCGGCAGGCCTCATGGCTGTCGTCATCCAGTGCCGCGGCATACAGCGACGCCCGGGAAATCAGCTTCTGGAACCAGTCGAGCAGCACCGGGTTGTTCAGGCTGCGGGCCAGCTTGATGTGGAACTCGCCGAGCAGGTGAATCAGCCGCTCGTGATCACCGCTTTGATGCGCCTCATCCTCCAGCAGCAAGTGATCGCGCAGGTCCTGGGTTACCGCGGTATCGCGACGACGGCACAGTTCACTGACGATACCGATCTCGACCAGACGCCGGGTTTCGAACAGCGAACGGATCTCCTCGTCACTGGGCAACGAAACCGATGCACCTTTATTAGGCTCGGTGGTGACCAGTCCATCGGCTTCCAATTGCTTGAGCGCGGCCCGGACAGACGTGCGGCTGACATTGAACAGCTCGGCCAACGAGGCTTCGCCCAGCTTCATTCCCGGACGCAGCGAGCGTTTGCTGATCGCCTCGTAAACCCCTTGGTAGACGCGGTCGACCGTGGTTTCCAGTTTCTTTTCCGTCATTCATCAACTCCTTCAGCCCTGTGCAAACAACCCTGGCGAATGAACGGCCATTGAAAAAGGGGCTTGCACGAGCAGGTTAATCCGGGTATTTCTAAATTGCATCCAGATTTTGCATACAATAATTAGAGGAATGCACCATTATGGGTCATCCAGTTGCAATTGAAGTGCGAAACGTCTCCAAACGCTATTCCGACGATCCGGGGCTTGCACCCGCCCTCGATAATGTATCGGTGGACATTGCTGACAACGAATTCTTCACCCTGCTCGGCCCATCCGGCTGTGGCAAGACCACCCTGTTGCGCACCATTGCCGGCTTCGAGCATGTCAGCGACGGCGAGATTCGCCTCGCGGGCGAGCCGGTCAATGACTTGCCGCCGTTCAAGCGTCGGGTCAACACGGTGTTCCAGAGTTACGCACTGTTTCCGCACATGAGTGTTGCGCAGAATATCGCCTTCGGCCTCGAGATGCAGGGCCTGGATCGCAAACTGATCCCGCAGCGGGTCGATGAGATGCTCGCGCTGGTGCAAATGCAGCACCTGGCCAGGCGCAAACCAGCCGAACTGTCCGGCGGCCAACAGCAACGGGTGGCTCTGGCCCGAGCCCTGGCGCCGAAGCCGAAAGTGCTGCTGCTGGATGAACCGCTGTCGGCCCTGGACCTCAAGCTGCGCAAGGAAATGCAGGTCGAACTCAAGCGCGTACAGAAAGAAGCCGGGATCACCTTCATTTTTGTCACCCACGATCAGGAAGAAGCGCTGACCCTGTCCGATCGCATTGCCGTGATGTCCGCCGGCAAAATCCTGCAAATCGGCACGCCCAATGAAATCTACGAACGCCCGCAGCACCAGTTCGTCGCGCAATTCATCGGCGATATCAACTTCCTCCCTGGCCACCTCAAGCGCGGCCAGCAGAACGAAAAACTCTTCGTACCCAGCGGCATGCCAGTGGAAATCCCCTGCCCGGCCCAGGGCTTTGACGGCAGCAAGGTGCAACTGGCGTTCCGCCCCGAGCGTTCGCAACTGGTCGAGCCAACCCAGCCCCACCACCTGCGCGGCGTGATCGAAGCCGTGCTGTATGTCGGCACGGCCACGCTCTACCAATGCCGTTTGAACAACGACATCAAGGTCATGCTGCGCGAGAACAACGAAGGCCTGAGCCACGGGCGGGCGGTGGGTGATCGCGTCGCGGTCAATCTGCCACCCCACGCCTGCCTGTTGATGGAGGCCTGAGATGAGCGTCAGCAGCACTTCCCCAGCCCTCAACCGCGCGCTGTTGCTCAGCCCGGTAGTCCTGACCCTGCTGGCCCTGATCGCCATTCCGTTGGGCATCATGGGCTACATCAGCCTGTTGCCGCGCAACGTCTATGGTGGCGTCGACTGGCAGGCCAACTGGCAATTGCAAAGTTATGTGCAGCTGTTTTTCCAGGAAGGTTTCGACGGTGAGCTTGAGCTCAATTGGGTCTACGCCCAGGCACTGATCCGTTCGGTATTCCAGGCCGGCGGCACCACGGTCCTGTGTTTCCTGTTCGGTTTCCCGGTGGCGCTGTGGATGTCGAGCCTCACGCCCCGGCGGCGCAACCTGATGGTGTTGCTGATCACCATCCCGTTCTGGACCAACCTGCTGATCCGCAACTACGCGTGGCTGATCATCCTGCGCGAACAGGGCTGGGTCGCCCAGAGCCTCAACGCGCTGTTGCCGCAGGCCGGCGGTATCACCCTGCTCTACAACGACTTCGCGGTCAGCGTCGGGCTGGTCTACAGCTTCCTGCCGTTCATGATTCTGCCGATCTATTCGACCCTGGAAAAACTCGACTGGCGCCTGGTGGAGGCGGCCTATGACCTGGGTGCCAACCGCTGGCACGCATTGCGCCGGATCATCCTGCCGCTGTCGATGCCGGGGGTGATTGCCGGTGCGTTGCTGGTGTTCGTGCCAAGCCTGGGCGCCTTCATTACCCCGGCCATCCTCGGCGGCGGCAAGACGCTGATGATCGGCAACCTGATCCAGCAGCAGTTCGGCACCGCGCGCAACTGGCCGTTGGGCAGCTCGCTGTCGTTCCTGTTGCTGGGGATCATGTTGCTGTCCCTGGTGCTTTACGCCCTCTATAGCCGCAATGCCGCCAAGACCCACCGCCCGGGAGCCCAAGCATGATTGCCCTGCACCTGAAAAAACTGCCGCTGACCCGTGAAGTCAGCCTGTTGATGCTGGCCTATCTGTACCTGCCGATTTTCGTGTTGATCGCCTACAGCTTCAACGCCAACCGCTCGGCGACGGTGTGGACCGAGTTCTCGCTGGACTGGTACGGGCGCATCCTGGCCAACCCGTCGATCCAGACCGCCGCGCTGAACTCGATCATCGTCGCCAGCATCGCCACGGTGTGCGCCACGGCGATTGCCTTGCTCGCGGCGCTGGCGACTTACCGGCCGTTCTACGGACAGAAAATGGTCGAAGGCGGGATCAACCTGCCGCTGATCCTGCCGGAAATCGTCACCGCCGTGGCCACCCTGCTGCTGTTCATGGCACTGGGGATCAAGCTCGGTTTGCTGACGGTGATCATCGCCCACATCGGCTTCTGCATTCCCTTTGCCTACCTGCCGATACGTGCGCGGCTCAATGACCTGGACAAGAGCCTGCTGGAAGCGGCGAACGACCTGTACGCCAACCCCTGGCAGGTGTTTCGCCGGGTGACCTTGCCGCTGTTGTGGCCGGCGGTGCTGTCCGGTTCGGTGCTGGCGTTCGTGGTCAGCCTCGACGATTTCATCATGACCTTCTTCGTCGCCGGACCGGGTTCGACAACCTTGCCGGTGTACATCTTCTCAGCCATCAAGGCCGGCGTGACGCCGGAGATCAACGCGATCTCGACCCTGATGCTGGTGATATCCATCGTGCTGGTGGTGCTGGCCTTCTGGCTGGGACAGCGCGGTAAACAACAATAAGCCTGGAGACTACGTTGATGAGCAAGAAAGTGAAAAGCCCCCGTTTCGCCGCTGCCAGTTTCGCCGTTGCCGGTCTGGCCTTGAGTTGCTTCACCGCGTTCACGGCGTTCAGCGCCCAGGCCGCCGAGCCCAAGGAACTGTTCTTCTACAACTGGACCGACTACTACCCGGTCGACCTGCTGGCCAAGTTTGAAAAGGAGACCGGCATCAAGGTCACCATGGACGGCTACGACAGTAACGAGACCCTGCTGGCCAAGTTGCAGGCCGGCGGCGCGGCCTATGACGTGATCGTGCCGTCGCAATCGATCATGCGCACCCTGATCAACCAGAACCTGCTGCTGGAGATCGACGCCTCGACCCTGCCAAACTTCCAGTACGTCAAACCGGCGTTCCGCGACCCGGGCTTCGACCCCGGCCGCAAGTTCTCGGCGCCGTACCTGTGGGGCACCACCGGGTTCTCCTATGACAGCGCACGGGTGCCCGGTGGCAAACTCGACGACTCGTGGAAAGAGTTCTTCGAGCCGCGCAAGGAACTGCAAGGCCAACTCGCCGCCCTCGACACCTCCAGCAGCGTGATCAACGCCGCCAGCCACTACCTGAATGTCGACGAATGCAGCGAAAACCCGCAGGACGCCAAGCGCATCCTCGAACTGCTGCAAAAACAGAAACCGTTCCTGAAGATGTACAGCTCGGACAACACCGTCGACCGTATGGCCAGCGGTGAAGTGATCATGATGCAGAACTGGAACGGCTCCACAGCGCGGGCCACCCTGCAGAAGAGCACCATCAAGTACGTGTATCCGAAAGAAGGCCTGGCGATGTTCCAGGACAACTTCGCCGTACCGAAAAGCGCGCCGCACCCCGGTAACGCGAAGATCTTCATCGACTGGATGATGAAACCGGAAAACGCCGCCGCCGTGTCCAACGCCATCGCCTACGCCAACGGCATCCAGAGCGACAAGCTGATCGACGCCAAATGGCGAGTCATGGACGCCATCAACATGCCCGACGAATTCGCCTCGCGCCTGCGCCCGGAAAAGGAATGCAGCAACAAGGCGCGTGAGCTGCAAGACCGTATCTGGGCGAAACTCAAGGGCTGATCCGAGACCGAGTCGCGGCCTTCGCGAGCAAGCCCGCTCCCACAGGGAACGCATTCCAGATGTGGGAG
>NZ_JBGLYV010000180.1:0-6694 GCF_047304225.1 Pseudomonas sp. Pseusp3
ACCCCCCCTTTTTGTTTTGTTGGGGCGCGCTCCGGCGCCGCCACCCCCCCCCCCCCAACACCGGGGGGGGGGGGGCGGCCCCCCCCGCGAAAGCGTCCTCAAGGGATCAGAAGTAGTAGCCGATGTTCACGTACAACTGGTTCTCCCACTGATCAGTCCCACCCGCCCCGAGGCTCTGGGTATAGCTGCTGCCGCCAATGTACGGATCGTTCTTGCCGAACAGCCATTCGGTGTAGACCCACAATTTGCTGACCGCGAACGAGGTGCCGAGGATCATCCGCTGGGAGGTCTTGAAGTCATCGGCGGATTTGTCGAAGGCGCTGTAGTTGGCATAGAGCTTGACCCCGCTGACCTGGTCGAACAGGTACTTGCCGGCCACGTCATAGCTGACGTCCGCCACGTACAGGTTGCCGCGGCTGGCGACGTTGTAGGTGCCGTCGTAACCGCCGAGGGTCACCAGTTCATCAGTGCCGGGGTTGCGCGGTGACATCTGCTGCCGCGCTGCCTGCAACTGCACGCCCCAGGGGCCGTTCTTGCCCAGGTAGTGCACGGCCACGGCATTGCGCCGGCCGTCGTTATCGGTGTCCCTGTTCTGGATGCTCGACGTCAGGCCGGAAACACCGACCTCGGACTTCCATGGCCCCAGGTCCAGCGCCTTGGCCACGCGCAGCACCATGGTATTGCGTTCCTGGTTGTCGCTGCCGTCGGCCACATAGCTGTCGGCCTCCGACACCACGCTGGAGTAGGTGACGCCGTTGCTGGTGCCTTTGCCTTGCCAGGCCGGGCGCAGGTAGTAACCGGCCTGGATATTCCAGTCACCGCTTTGCTGGATGTACTTGGCGCCGACCTGTTGCACATCTTCCAGGCCGATGACGTTGCCCAGGGTTTCGTAGAAGGTGCTGCCGAAGTACGGCTGCAAACCGAACGGCACCGTGTTCAGGCCCACTTGCACCTGCTGGTCGGGGTTGAACTTGTAGCCGGCCCACGCGTACTTGGCGAATTGGATGTCGCCATAGTTCCTGGTGTACTGGTAGGGATAGGAACGGCCGTAGAAACGGTACTGGGCCTCACCGATCCAGGTGTCGGAGTTGTATTTGGCGCTGAGAAACACGGTGTCGAGGCCGAACTTCTGGATGTCGCGGTCCGGGTCGTAGTCCCAGCGGGCGCGGACGGCACCGCCAAGGTCGAGGTTGTCGGTGACCTGGATCGCCATGGCCGGTGCCGCCAGGGCGCCGAGCACCGGTATCAGGGCCATGGAATGAATCGCGCGAAGGGTAGTTGTGCGCAAAGTCTTACTCCTGTTTTTGATTTTATGTTGGCAACAGCAACCCAAGCCGCAGCGAACGCAGCGGCGTGGGGAAAGGGGTTCGGGTTATCGGGCCTGGGGTCGGATCAGTCTCAACGCCGGGCCATCGACAGGGCTGGCCTGTATCGCCGAAGCGCCGGGGGCCGCCGCCAGCAGCGTCTGGGTGTAGCTGTTCTGCGGCCTGAGCAGTACCTGTTCAGCGGTGCCGTACTCGACCACTTCACCCCGGCGCATCACCGCGATGTAGTCGCTGATCTGCGCCGCCACCCGCAGGTCGTGGGTGATGAACAGGATGCTCAGGTTCAGCCGCTGTTGCAGTTCGGCGAGCAACTCCAGCACTTGCTTCTGCACTGACACATCCAGGGCCGAAACGCTTTCGTCGGCGATCAGCACTTCCGGGCGCATGGCCAGCGCGCGGGCGATGCCGATGCGCTGGCGCTGACCACCGGAAAACTGCCGTGGCTTGCGTTTGAGGGCGTCGCGCTTGAGCCCGACCTGCTCCAGCAGATCACCGGCTTCGATCCACGCATCCTTGGCCGACAAACCACGCAATTGCGCGGCGCGGGCGATGATGTCGCCGACCCGATGGCGTGGATTGAGCGAGCCATAAGGGTCCTGGAAAATCATCT
The DNA here is from genome assembly GCF_047304225.1 of Pseudomonas sp. Pseusp3. NCBI lineage: Bacteria > Pseudomonadati > Pseudomonadota > Gammaproteobacteria > Pseudomonadales > Pseudomonadaceae > Pseudomonas > Pseudomonas sp. Pseusp3. Next base: position 1,936 of record NZ_JBGLYV010000180.1, read on the forward strand.
GGATGCGCCGTCGGTTGGCTGCCAGCGCAGCCCCGCGCAAAGCCAGGAAGTCGGTGTCGCCGAGCCAGACGTGACCGCTGTCGCTGTCCACCAGGCGAATCGCCGCTTTGACCAGCGTACTCTTGCCCGAGCCGGACTCGCCGACGATGGCCAGGGTCTTGCCCCGTGGCAGTTGCAGCGAGACATCCCGCAACGCCGCCACCGAGCGGCCGCCGACGTTGTAGGTCTTGTTCAAGTGCTCGATGCGCAACGCCAGTTCGCCGTCGGCACTCGGTACGTGGAGTTCCGGGTGCAGCGCCGGCACCGCCGCGATCAGCTTGCGGGTGTACGGGTGCGTCGGGGCATTGAGCACCTGGTCGCGCTCACCGATTTCCACCAGCCGCCCACCTTCCATCACCGCAATCCGGTCGGCGATCTCCGCGACCACGCCAAAGTCATGGGTGATGAACAGAATCCCGTGCTGGCCGCGCCCGCGCAGTTCGCGCACCAGTTTCAGCACTTGCGCTTGCGTGGTGACGTCCAGCGCCGTGGTCGGTTCGTCGGCGATCAGCAGGTCCGGGTTCATCGCCAGGGCCATGGCGATCACCACGCGCTGGCATTGGCCACCGGAAAGCTGGTGCGGGAAGCTGTTGGCTATCCGGGGCGGGTCGGGCAAATGGGTCGAGTCGAGCAGGGCGAGCATGCGTTCGCGACGTTCGGCGGCGGGCATTTGCGGTGCATGAATGTCGAAGATTTCCTCGACTTGCCGGCCGATGCGGATCGCCGGGTTCAGTGCCGCCATGGGTTCCTGGAAAATCATCGCGATGCGATTGCCGCGCAGCTGGCGCAAGGCATCGTCCGGCATGCGGCAGATGTCGTCGCCGAGAAAGTCGATCACCCCTTCGCTGTGGCGCAGGCCTTTGGCGTAGTCGCCCATGATCGCCGCCGACAGCACGGATTTGCCCGAGCCGGACTCACCGATCACGCAGAGGATTTCGCCCTTGCGCACCTCCAGGCTGATGCCGTGCACGGCGTGGCTGCGGTCGGCGCCGGCCGGCAGTTCGATGGAGAGGTTCTCCACGCGCAGCACTTGTTGCAGTTTCTGTGGGTTGTTCATGCTCAGCTCCTTGCGCCTTTCTGGGCGTGTTCATCCAGGCCGTCCGCCAGCAGGCTCAGGCCCAGCATCAGGGTGGAGATGGCAATGCACGGGAAGATCACCAGGTGCGGGAACGCGATGGCCATGCTGCGGCCTTCGTTGATCATGCCGCCCCAGTCCGGGGTCGGCGGTGGCAGGCCGAGGCCGAGGAAGCCGAGGGCGCCGATCATGATCGCGGTGTAGCCGATGCGCAGGCAGAAATCGACGATCAGCGGCCCGCCGCAGTTGGGCAGGATTTCCACCAGCATGATGCGTAGCGAACCTTCGCCCTGGGTGATGGCGCTGAGCACGTAGTCCCGGGAGCGGATGTCGATGGTCAGGGCGCGCATGATGCGGAAGATCGCCGGGGCGCTGGTGAAGGTCACCGCGATCAGGATGTTCAGCGCCGAAGCGCCGAGGGCGATGATGATCACGATGTACAGCACCAGCACCGGGAACGACAGCACGGTGTCGGCGACATAGGACAGGAAGGCGTCGACCTTGCCATTGAAGTAACCGGCACACAGGCCCATCGCGATGCCTGCGGCGAACGCGGTCAGGGTGGCGAGGATCGACCAGAACAGCACGGTCCGGGTGCCCCAGATCAGCCGCGAAAGAATGTCCCGGCCAATCATGTCGGTGCCCAGCAGGAAGCTCTGGCCGCCGGGGTCGGCGGTCATCGGCGTGAGCAACGGGCTGAAGCTCTCCAGCGGGTCGTGGGGCGCCAGCCATGGCGCAAACGCGGCGATCAGCACCCAGCCGCCCACCAGCAGCAGGCCGAGCAGGGCCAAAGGATGTTTGAACGAATGCAGGAAGCTCATTGGCCACCTCCGCCAAGACTGCGCAAGGTGATGCGCGGGTTGAGCCAGGTGTAGGCCAGGTCGGAAAAGATTTTGGTCGCGCCAACCACCGCGCCGCTGATCATGGCGCAGGCTTCGATCAGGTACACGTCGTGGTTCAGCGAGGCGGTGTACAGCAATGAGCCGAAGCCCTTGTAGGCGAAGAACACCTCGACCACGATCACGTTCGACAGCAGCCACGGGATGTACAGCATGATTACCGTGATCGGTGCGATCAGCACGTTGCGCAGGGCATGGCGCAGGACGATGCGCGAAGTCGACGCGCCCTTGAGGCGAGCGGTGCGGATGTACGGCGCCTGCATCACTTCGACCATCGAGGCGCGGGTGATGCGCGCCAGGTAGCCGATGCCGAACAGGCACAGCACCATCAGCGGCAGGGCCAGTTCGGCGGCGTTGAAGCCTTCGCTCATGCTGCTCACGCCCGGCAGCCAGTTGAGCCAGAAGACGAAGATCGCCGAGACGAACACCGCACTGGCGAAGTCCGGAATCGACGTGGTAACAATCGACAGGAACGACACCAGGCGGTCCACCGGCGAGCCCTGGCGAATGCCCGCCAGAATGCCCAGGGTCAAAGCCACCGGCACCATGATCAACAGCGCCAGCCCGGCGAGGATCAGGGTTTGCCCAAGGTTGGGCAGCAGCAGGTTGATCACAGGCTCGCGAAAGTGCACCGAGGTGCCCCAGTCGCCGCTGACGAAATCCTTCAGCCATACCAGGTAGCGCCACAGGAACGGCTGGTTGTAGCCGTGTTCCACCAGCCACGCCGCGCGCTGGTCGGCGGCGGAGTAGGGGCCGAGGACGTTGATCGCCACGTCCTCGATATTCAGTTCGAGGGCGACGAACACGATCAGCGACACCGACAACAGGGTCGCGATCAACGCCATCAATTTGCGTAACAGAAATTCAGCCATGCTTGCAGGCTCCGGCTAATCAAGGGATGCCGGCCCGCCGCACCGGTCGGTGGGCGGGCACTTTCGGGGCTGCGGGTCAGGCGCTCAACCAGACTTCATCCATTGGGTAGAAGTCCGAAGGGTGAACCTTGAAGCCCTGGACCTTCTTGCTGGTGGCGGTGAACTTGTCACCCCAGAACGGCTGCACCATCACGGCGGCGTCCTGCAGGATGCGTTCGACGTCCTGCATCGCCAGGGCGCGTTGCTGCGGATCGATGATGCCCATGGCCTTGTCCAGCGCGGCGTCGAACGCCGGGTCGCTGTAGTGGCTTTCATTCCAGGCGGCGCCGCTGCGGTAGGCCAGTTCCAGAGACATCACGCCCAGCGGGCGGTGTGCCCAATAGGTCAGGCTGAACGCCGCCTTGTCCCAGATCGGCCAGTACTGGGTGGCCGGGATCACCTTGAGGGCGATGCGGATGCCGGCGTCCAGGCAGTTCTGTTGCAGGATCTGCGCGCAGTCCTGTTCGTAGCGGCCCTGGGTGTTGCCGACGATCAGGTCGATATCGATGCCGTTGGGGTAACCGGCTTCGGCCAGCAGCTTTTTCGCTCCGGCCACATCCCGCTCGCGCTTGGGCAGCGGCGAGTATTCCGGATGGGAGGGCGCGACGTGGTGGTCTTCACCGAGGGTGCCCATGCCGCGATAGGCGATCTTCAGCATCTGCGCGTTATCGGCACACAGCACCACGGCTTTGCGGATGCGCACATCGGTAAACGGCTTCTGGTCGCAGGCCATGCGCATGACCACGGTTTGCGCCGACTTGCAGCTCAGCAGCTGCGCCCCCGGCAAGCGTTTGGCCAGGTCCAGCTCGGCGACGGTGATGCGATAGAGCACGTCCACTTGACCGGCCTGCAAGGCAGCCAGATGGGTGGAAATGTCGGTGCCCATGTCGACGTAGCGCAGTTCGTCGAGGTTGGCCGGCTTGCGCCAGTAGTCCGCGCGTTTGGCGAAGGTGGCCTGCTTGTTGACCGCGAAAGAAACCAGCTTGAACGGGCCGGTGCCGATCGGGTTTTTCGTCCAGTCGTCGCCGTTCTTGAAGCTGCGGTGCACCAGAGTGCAGGTGAAGGCACTGAGCATTTCCGGAACGGCCAGGATCGGGCGCTTGAGCACCAGGCGGAACTGGTACGGGCCGGTTTTTTCGAAGGTTGCAACGTCCTGGAACGCGGTGCGGTTGACCGACTTGGAGTCGGCGGCGATCCAGCGATTGATGTTGTGCTCGACGTCGTCGCTGGTGAACTCGTCGCCGTTGCTCCACTTCACGCCTTGGCGCAGGTTGAAGGTCCAGACCTTGAGGTCTTCGGACGGGCTCCAGCTTTCGGCCAGGTACGGGTGGGTGATGTTCTGCGCATCGACCCAGGTCAGGAACTCCAGGGAATTGCGCAGCAGGTTCGACGCTTCGATCCAGGTGATCAGCATCGGGTCCTGGATTTCCTGGATGGCGCAGGCAAAACGCAGGCTACCCCCTTGGCGCGGCGGCTGATCCTCGGCGGCGAACGCCGAATCGCCGAGCAGCGCCGAACCGATAAAGGTGCTGGCGCTGGCCACGGTGACGCCCAGCAGGGCGGCGGTGCGCAGGAATTGTCGACGGTTGATCCGGCCATTCCTGACCTGTGTGCACAGGTCGTCGACGGCAGGGTGCGGCGCGGTGCCGTCCAGTGTCATCAGCTCGTTCATAAAGCCTCTCCGATACGTAGCAAAGTGCGTTTTTCGACTGGCCGCAGGCGGCCTGGAACTCAAGGGATCAAGTCAGCGAAAGAATCAGCGGCGAGCACCGTGCAGGCGCAGGCGAGGCGGGCGGGAAGCCGGCAGTTCAAGCGGTCGGGGCGTATTCGGGAGG
>NZ_JBGLYV010000181.1:0-6664 GCF_047304225.1 Pseudomonas sp. Pseusp3
CGAAAACGTCGTGTCATTCAACAACAATGTCGACTGACACGACGTTTTCGCGAGCAAGCCCGCTCCCACATTTAATTGGTGTCAGGCTACCGGAACGATCGGCAGGTCGAGTATCTGCCCCCCGCTGAAGCGAGCGAACGAACCGGAAATGGACTCGTGTGGTACGCCTTTGGCCACGTCACTCACACCGTCCAGTCGTGCCATTTGCTCGGTGCTCAACTGCACATTCAGCGCGCCCAACGTGGCATCCAGTTGCTCGCGTGTGCGGGAACCGAGGATCGGAATCAGTGCCGTGGTCGAGCGTTTGGCCTTTTCCCGCAGCCAGGCGATGGCCACGTGGGTCGGGCTGGCATCGAGTGCTGCGGCGATATCGATCAAGGTATCGAGCAGGGCGGTTTCGCGGGCGCTTTTTTCAGCATGAATCAGCACGCCGAGCTTGTTCGCACGGTTGTCGCCTTCACTGTTGCGATACTTGCCGGTCAGGAAGCCGCCTCCCAGCGGCGACCACAAGGTCGCGGCCAGGCCCAGGGCTTCGGCCATCGGCAGTTGTTCTCGCTCAGCCGTGCGTTCAGCCAGGCTGTACTCGACCTGGATCGCGGCAATCGGCGCAAAACCACGCACCTCGGCCAGCAAGTCGGCGCGGGCGATGCGCCACGCGGGGAAGTTCGACAGCCCGGCGTAATGGATCTTGCCGGCACTGACCAGGTCGTCGAAGCCGCGCAGGATCTCTTCCATGGGCGTGACGCCGTCGCTCATGTGGGCCCAGAACAGGTCGATATGCTCGGTCTTCAGTCGTTTGAGGCTTTCTTCGACGGCGCGCACCATGTTCTTGCGGCTGTTGCCTGTGTGGGAAATGCCGGCCGCCGGGGTAGTCCCGAGGGTGTATTTGGTGGCGATGACCAGGCTATCCCGCTCCGCGTTGATGAATTCGCTGAGCATGGCCTCGGATTGCCCGCCCTGGTAGCCATTGGCGGTATCGATGAAGTTGCCACCGGCTTCGAGGTAGCCATCAAAAATGCGTTTGGCTTCGTCACGCACGGCGCCATGGCCCCAACCGGTACCGAAATTACCGGCACCCAGTGCCAGCTCGGAAACACGCAAGCCGGTTTTACGACCGAAAACTTTGTAGTGCATGGGATGACTCCAGGGAGGTGACGTCAGGGTTTATATAAATGTCGTACGACATGTATTAAATATGATGCTAGTAATATAAATCGTCAAGGTGCTTTTCCCTTTCGCACAAAACCACCGATAACCGGTCGCGTTATCGATGCGCAATGGCATACTGCCGCCCATGACTATCGATTCCCCCTTGAGCGCCTGGCAGCATGCCATTGAACAAAAGGGCTTCGTCCAGGACGAAGCTCAGGAGCATGCCGTGTGGGCGTTGCAAAAATGCCACGAAGCGCTGCACGAAGGCCGCTCGCCCATTTCCGGCGTGTACCTGTGGGGGCCGGTGGGGCGCGGTAAAACCTGGTTGATGGACCAGTTCTATCAAAGCCTGCGAGTACCGGCGCGGCGCCAGCATTTTCATCACTTCATGGGCTGGGTGCATCAGCGCTCGTTTCAACTGACCGGCACCGCCGATCCGCTCAAGGCGTTGGCCCGTGAATTGGCCGAAGAGGTTCGCGTGTTGTGTTTCGACGAGCTGTTCGTCAATGACATCGGCGACGCGATCATTCTCGGGCGCCTGTTCCAGGTGATGTTCGAACAGGGCGTGGTGGTGGTCTGCACGTCCAATCTGCCACCGGACCAGCTGTACGCCGACGGTTTCAATCGCGACCGTTTCCTGCCCGCCATCGCGGCGATCAAGCAACACATGCAGGTGATTGCAGTGGATGGCGGGGAAGATCATCGCCTGCATCCGGGTGCCGGTTCACAACGTTATTGGGTGGCCGAGCCCGGGCAGCCAGATGCGCTCACCGAGGTTTTCTCGGGGTTGGCCGTGAATCAGCCGGTATCGAACGAACCGGTCAAGGTCGGTTACCGTTCCCTCGAGGTGGTCAAGGTCAGCCCGACCGTGCTCTGGACCCGTTACGCCGCGCTGTGCGAGCAACCCTTCGCAGCCATGGATTTCATCGCCCTGTGCGATACCTACAGCGCTATTCTGTTGGGTGACGTACCCAACCTCAGTGCGCAAAAACGCGCCGGGCGCATTGCCCGTGGCACCGAGGACGGTGTCGAGCGGGTGGCAGCGGGGGACCGCGAGCTGCCGCAGTTGTCGGTGCATGACGACGGTGTGCGACGGTTCATTGCCCTGGTGGACGAGTGCTACGACCGCAAGGTGCCGCTGTACCTTGAGGCGCAAGTGCCAATGGCGTCGCTTTACACCGAGGGTTATCTGGAATTCCCGTTCCGCCGCACCCTCAGTCGATTGCAGGAAATGCAACTGCAGCGGTTTGCCGAAGTTTGATCGGGAGCAGCGAACATGAATCAGCCCCTGTCGCACCATTTGCTGACCATGGCTTATCAGAACGCCTGGGCCAATCACCGACTGGCCAAGGCGTGGCGCCAGTTGAGCACCCAGGAACTGACTGCGCCACGGGTCAGCTTCTTCCCGACTATCCGCGCTACCCTCAACCACATCCTTACCTGTGACTGGTTTTATGTGGACGCCCTGGAGCGCGAACTTCGCGGCGACGATCCGCATCCCGATTGCCGTGTGTTTTTCAAGGAAGACGAGCCCTGTCTCATGGCGTGCGACCTCGTTGGCGAGCAGGCCCACGTCGACCGCCGGCTGATCGCCTACTGCGAGCAGATGCGCGACGCCGACCTTGGCAAAATCGTGACCATCGCCCGCGACACCCCGCAACACGACAGTCGTTTGCGCCTGCTGTCCCATTTGTTTGAGCACCAGATCCATCACCGCGGCCAGGTTCACGCCATGCTCAGCGGAACTTCGGTCCGGCCACCGCAGCTCGACGAGTTTTTCTGCGCCGGAGAGTCACACTTGCGGGCCGAGGATTTTGCCGAGCTGGGATGGACCGAAGCCTTGATCTGGGGCGCTTGAGCGCCAAAAGATTTCCTCGGTTGCGATTGTCGTTGGCAGGGTGCTCGCGCTATGGTCAGCGCGCACTTCAGCGTGAAATACATGCTGGGGGCTACTTCATGTGTGATCGAGGATGGAAATGGACTCCGCAGAAATTCTTGTGCTTCAGGCCAGTTACACCAATCCGGTGCATGCCGAGGCTATTTGTCTGGTGTTGAACCACTACGCCGAGGATCCGATGGGGGGTGGTCAGTCGTTGCCAGCCAATGTACTGGAGCAACTCCCGGCAGAGCTTGCCAGGCGTCCCCACGCCTTCAGTGTGCTGGCGTTTGTCGGGGGCGAGCCAGCCGGGCTGGTCAATTGCTTCGAGGGGTTCTCGACCTTTGCCTGCCGGCCGTTGGTCAATGTGCACGATGTGTCGGTGGTGAAAAAATTTCGCGGGTTGGGCTTGAGCCGGAAGATGCTGCAAAAGGTCGAGGACATCGCCCGTCAGCGTGGTTGCTGCAAGCTCACCCTGGAGGTGCTGGAAGGCAATGCCGTGGCGCAGGGCGCTTATGCAAAAGCCGGTTTTGCCGCCGGCATGTTCGATCCGGCCCATGGACGCATGCTGTTCTGGACCAAGAGCCTCTGACTCAACAGGAAAAAAAGGGCGTCCATCAGGACGCCCGAACGATGTTCTCCAACTGTAGAGCCGCAGTCAGAGGTCCATGGATCATTTCGGTCTGTAGGTTTCAGTCATTTGTGCGGTTTGATCGTCGGGTACCCGCAGCTCAGAGCTTTGGATCGGATGGCCCAGGGCTTGTTGCTGGGCCAGTCGCAGACTTTCGTAGTAATAGCGCATGCGTTCGGCTCCACCCTCGGCAAATGCGCTGGCCGAGCCCAGTGCCATCAGGCCGGCGAGGATCGCGGCGGTGCGTTTCATGGTATGCCTCCCACTGAAGTTGTCGGATGCCTTTCGTCCATGAGCCAATGAATCAGTGTCGAAATGGCATTATCCGCCGATTCGGTTAAATGGGAATTAACTTCATCAACGGCTGCCATTTCCGAAGCGAGAAGATGAAAAAGGGGCCGGAAGCGGCCCCTGAAAGGATTACTGCTGAACAATTGCGGGTGGCGTTTTCGGCTTCATCAGGCTGAAGTCGATCAACGCGCGTTGCTCGCGCTCATACGGGTTGCCGATCATCAATGGCCGGGCCTTGAAACTGTCGCTGACCACACTTTTGCTTTGATCGAGTTCGTCGAAGCTCAGGCCTGCCAGATCGGCCCAGGTGTGGATCAGGTGCGAGCTGCTGTAAGGCCGCGAGAGATCACCGGCGAGGTTCCAGTCATGGCTTGCCCGCCATTTCGGCGAAGCCCAGGCCATGAACGGAATGGTGTACATCGGTGCTGTCGGCTTGTTCTCGTTGCGCCCCAGTGTGCTGTGGCCCACGGAATCGAACACGTCTTCGCCATGGTCGGACAGGTACAGCAGGAAGCCGTTCGGATCGGTCCTGGCGTAGTCCTTGATCAGGCTGGACACCACGAAGTCGTTGTACAGCACGGCATTGTCATAGCTGTTGTACGTCGGCAACTGGTCATCGCGAATGCCGGCCGGTACGCCAGTGCGGTCCTGGAACTTGTCGAAGGTCGGCGGGTAGCGGTACTGGTAGCTCATGTGCGTGCCGAGCAAATGCACGACGATGAGCTTGCGCGGTGCCCCGTCGGCCAAGGCCTTGTTGAATGGCTCGATCACGTCGCCATCGTACTGGGCGGCGTTCTGGTTGCGGTTGTTGTTCAGATACACCTGCTGGTCGGCCTGTTCGGAAAAGGTCGTGAGCATGGTGTTGCGCTTGGTCATGGTCTGCTGGTTGGTGATCCAGAAGGTCTTGTAACCGGCCTGTTTCATCATGCTGACCAGCGATGGCGTCGACAGGTACAGGTCCGGGTTTTCTTCGTCGGCGAAGGTCAGGACCTGCTGCAGCGCCTCGATGGTGTAGGGGCGCGGGGTGATGACGTTGTCGAAAACGTCCAGTTGATCCTTGAGCTTGTCCAGTTCCGGCGTGGTTGGCCGGGGATAGCCGTACAGGCTCATGCGCTGACGGTTGGTGGACTCGCCGATCACCAGCACCAGAGTCGCAGGCGTGTTGGCCATGGCATCCTTGAGGTTATGCAGTGGTGGAATCTTGCTGGCGCTTTCCAGCATGTCCTGCATACCGGCCAGGGTTTCCAGGTAACGGTGATAGGCCACGGCCATCTGCCACGGCACCGCAGGTTCGATGCGGGTTTCGAACTTCTCGAACCCGGCCGCGAAACTGCCGGTACGCTGGGTCTGCTTGATCAGCGGATAAGCGACCACGGAGACCAGAATGGCCACTGCTGCCACGATTGCCTTGCCGCGAGGCAGGTACACCGGGCGCAGGCGCGTCCACAGGAACCAGGAGAAAGCGCTGTGGGCCAGGAATGCCGGGACCATCCACCAGGCAAAATACTGGGTCATGTACTCGCCGGCTTCAGCCACGTTCGATTCGAACATGATGAAGATGACGCTCTGGGAAAATTCCTGCTGATAAATGAAGAAATAACCCAGGCTCGCCATGGAGCACGCCCACAGCACGACGCCGATCACTGCGGACATGACACGGGTTTGCCGGGGGAACAGCAACATGGGCGCCAGCCAGATGGCGCTCATGACGAAGGCCTGGCGGAATCCGCTAAAGCCGGAGGTGCCAGTCAGCTGGATCAGTAGTTGGGTAATGCCGGAAAAGTACCAGAAGAAAACAAACAGCCAGACGAATCCGGCCCAATCAAAAGCTGTCGCAGTAGTTTTACTGCGTTCAAACAAGGACATTCAGCGCTCCAGCCGAGAATTCACTACCACCGCCGGGACTTGGGTATCGCGGACGACGAACGATGGCCGCGCGGAATCGGGCGACCTAAACCAGTAATTATTGTGAAACAATTGTGAAAATTATGTGAGGTGCCAGGGAGGGCAGGGCGTGAGCCGGTGCGGAAGCAGTGCAGACTGCTCCCGCTTCAAAGGAGGGAATCAGGCGAGTGGGGCGCGCTGCACCACAGCCAGGGGCTGCACTTGATTGGCTTGCAGCAGCAGCCGCAATTGCGCCAGTTCCTGCTTCAACTGATCGCGTTCGTCCTTCAACTGGCGCAATTCATCGCGACGGATAGTGACGTAAAGGGTTTGTGCTGGCAGTGCGGTATGTACTGTGCCCATTGCTCACCTCGCAAATGGCGTGTCTCAACTGTAGGTACGCCTCGAAATCCGGGGCTGACCTACTATCGGCGCCAATTTTGATTTCTTTTGCCCCCGAAGGGAACTTTTTTATTTTTCATGGTCGTTGTGTCTTCGGTTTGATTCCCGACGTTATCCATCAGGATCGGGCACAATGCCCGGAAACTTCACGCCAACGCTCTGGACTAACCTCATGAGTCGCGTTGGGCTATAACCTTTGACACACTTTAATTTGTAGTAGGGAGCATCAGCACATGCAACTCGGGATTATTGGACTGGGCCGCATGGGCGGCAATATTGCGCGGCGCCTGATGCTCAACGGGCACACCACCGTTGTTTACGATCGCAATACCGCCTTTGTCGAAGCCCTGGCCACAGAGGGCTCCACTGGCGCCGCCGATCTGCCGGCGCTGGTTGCCGGCCTGGCCAGGCCGCGTGCGGTCTGGGTC
>NZ_JBGLYV010000182.1:0-6141 GCF_047304225.1 Pseudomonas sp. Pseusp3
TTGTTCCCCCATTTTAAAATTTGCGTTCATAACCATTCCGTTTCTTTTAAAAACCTGGGGGGGCGGGCGCCCCCCGCTACTATCACTGTCCCGCGAAATCACCGGTAAACACGCGCCCCCCCCCCGCGGGGGGGTCCAAAGGGGGTCAGAGTTTCGGCAATTGCCCGATGCGGCCCATCATCTCGGTCACGATCTGCAAGTCCAGCAGGAACTGCCCGGTGGTCTTGAACTCGTTGTCGTTGTGACCGGTGTATTTGACGTCCGGCATGGCCAGGCCGAATTGCACGCCATTCGGCAGTTCGTGCACCGATGTGGCGCCGGCGGAGGTGCCGAACTTGTGTTCCATGCCGAGGTTTTCGCTGGCCGCCGCGAGCAGGGCCTTGACCCATTCACCCTCGGGGTTGCGGTACATCGGTTCAGCAATCGACAGGTCGAAGGCCGGTGCGATCCCGGTCTTCTTGCTCCAGGCGTCCAGCTTTCCGGCGATTTCGGATTTGAGTGCTTCAGGTGACTTGCCCTTCGGCACGCGCAGGTTCACCGCGAGCTTGAAGGCTTTGTCATTCATCCCGACATAGGTCAGGGAAGTGGTCAGCGGGCCCATGAACTCATCGGAAAAGCCGACACCCAATTTGCCACCCAGGTAATCCAGCCCCCAGTTGTCGGCGGCGTAGCGGGCAGCATCAGTGATCTGGTTGTGCTTGAGCGCCACCTTGCCGTCGAGGCTATTGATGAAGTCGAGCATCCTGGCCACCGGGTTCACGCCGGACTCGGGTTCGGAGGAGTGCGCGGACACGCCGGTGACCGTCAGTTTGACGTCCTTGCCGTCGACCTTGGCAGCCACCTCGAAGTTGCCGCCGTTGCGCTTGGCATACTCGGTGCCGGCCTTTTGCAGACTGGCGGCCAGTTCGGCGGGCTTGTCGGTCACCAGGGTCGCAACCGATGTCGACGGAATCTGGTTGGTGGCCAGGCCGCCGGTCATTGCGGTGATTTCCGCGCCCCGGCCTTGGGCGTTGCGCTTGGCGAAGCTGGCCATGACGGTGCCGTAGCCTTTCTCGGCGATCACCACCGGGTAGCCACCATCCAGCGCCAGGTTGTAGTCGGGGGTCGGGTTACGTTCGAAGTAGTAGGGGATGGCGTCGCCCGTTGTTTCTTCGGTGGTGTCGACCAGCAGCTTGAAGTTCCTGGCCAGCGGCAGTTTCTCTTCCTTGATGATCTTCATGGCGTAGAGCGCCACCACGATGCCGTTCTTGTCATCCTCGGTCCCGCGGCCATACATGCGATCGCCGACCAGGGTGACCTTGAATGGATCGAGGCGGGTGCCGTCCTGCAGCACCCAGTTCTCTGGCGTCACTGGCACCACATCGGCATGGGCGTGAATGCCCACGACTTCATCGCCGGTGCCTTCGAGGGAGATCTCATAGACGCGGTTGTCGATGTTGCGAAAATTCAGGTTGAACGCCTGGGCGAGGCCCTTGATCTTCTCGGCAATCCTGATGAATTCGGGGTTGTCGTGCTGGGCAACGCCGTCCACGCGCACGGTCGCAATGGCCACCAGCTCCTTCAGGGTTTCGGTGGCTGCGCTGCCGTATTTCACCCGGGCATAGAGGCCAAGCAAACGATGGATCTGGTTTTGCTGCTCGGCGGTAAGCGACTTGTTGTCGAGGAACGCACGGATGGCCGGACCGAGGTCGTCGGTTGTGGCTATATCGCTCTTGGCCAAACCTTCCAGGAACTGCTTGAAATCCTTGACCGACGCATCACTGAAGGACTTCAGGATGAGTGCGCTCTGTTGTGGCGTGATGTTGGCGTGGGCAGCGGTGGTGAACGATGAAAGGCTGGCGAGCATGAGAGTGGTCGCAGCCAGGTGCTTGAGTGAAAAATCCATTGCTGGGGGCATTCCTTTGCAGGTGGTTTGTAAGAAATATCTGATCGTTTGATCAGAAACATTTGCAAACTAACACCACAAGCGTGTGAAACGGGAGCCCCTGAAGTGGGATCTGTCGCACAGAAATGCAAAAGCGGCGCAGAAACGAAAAACCGCTCTATCAATGCTTACATTCCGAGAACGTCACTTTGCAGGTACCCGGCGTGCCGCCGGATCGGCCGGAATAGCGTATGCAATTATCCAGGGATTTCTGGCGAGCGATGTCCAAAGTGTCACCCCAGGCGAGGCCACCCTCGCCGACGGTGGGGAGTGCCTTTGCAAAGCAGACCGAGCCGATGTTTGCGGCTGGAGTTGGAGCTTGAGCCGTAACCGTAGCCGTGCTGGCTTTGCCTGAACATCCGGCCAGCAGCGCCAGATTGGCGGCGAGCAGGGAAAACAGGATCCATGACGAGCGTCGGCGCGCAGTTTGTCCTGTCATCCCGGTTCCCCCTGTCTCAAGAGGCGTGTTCAAGTTTGTGTCTATTCAGATTAGGCCCCTGTCAGGACATCATCCAACCTCGGCTGGTTTTTTCCTCAATCAAAAGAGTCATGTGTTTTTTAGCATTGGTCCTGTCCGATTGGCTCTATAGACCACTGAACATACTGATGATCACGGCATTGACCAGGTCAATGAAAAAGCCACACACCAGCGGCACGATCAGGAAGGCCTGGTGGGCCGCACCGTACTTTTGCGTCACGGTCGACATGTTGACGATGGCGGTCGCCGTGGATCCGAGGGCAATCCCGCCGAATCCGGAAGCAATCACGCTGGCTTCGTAATCGCGCCCCATGCAGCGGAAGACCACAAAATACGTATAGAGGACCGTCAGCAGAATCTGCAGGGTCAATGCGCACAGAATGAACATCAACGCGCCGCTGAGTTGCCATAGCTGAAGCCCCATCAGGGCCATGGTCAAAAACATGCCCAGACAGATATCGGAGATCAGCGACAGGCCCAGGCTGGCGCCGCTCCAGGTTTTCAGTCGTTGATCGCCCACAAAGGCGAGAACGAGGTGGTGAATGACGATGCCCGCGAACAGGCAACTGACAAATTTCGGCAAGGTGACGCCGGCTTCGACCAGCAGCAGGTTGAGCCCATAGCCGAGCATCAGGGTCAGGTTGAGCCACATCCAGGCCCAGAGCACGTCGTAATAGTCCAGTGGTTTGCTCGGTTGTTGCTCGAGAATGCCGACTTCCAGGTCCGCATCCCGCGACGGCGTCAGTTGATAGCGACGTATCAGTCGGTTGGCGATAGGGCCGCCGATGACGCATGCGGCAATCAGGCCGACGGTGTTGCTGGCGATGCCCAGCTCGTGCGCGTTACCGATGCCCAGTTTATCGACGAAAAGCGGTGCCCATGCCAGGGTGGTGCCGACCCCGCCCGTGAGGGAAATGGAGCCCACCATCAAGCCGGCCTTGGGATCGAGCCCAAAAGCCTCGGCCACACCCATGCCCAGCGAGTTTTGCAGGAGAATGAACACCGCGGCGAGCAGCAGCAGGATCAGCAGCGGGCGCCCACCCTTGAGCAGTTGGCGCATGTCCGATTTCAAGCCAATGCCGGCGAAGAAATAGAGCAGCAGGGTGTCGCGAACTTGCAGATCGAATTCGATCTGGATATTCAGGCCGAAGTACAGCAAGGACGTAACCGCCGCACAGACGAAGCCGCCGACGACCGATTCGGGGATGCAGTATTGACGGAGAAAGGCGTTGTGCTGGACGAGGGTTTTACCGAGGAAAAGCAGGAGGATGGCAAGGGTAAAACTCACGAGGCCGTGAACTTGCAAAAGCTGTGAAGTCATTTAAGGCCTGCCTAAAAACTGGAAAATCATTATCAGGATTCGGTCAGTCAATGTTTGGACCTGTATCAATGAATCGGTCGATTCAGCAAATACCAGCCTAGATTTTCCAGATGGCTGTCCGATTATCAGCTACGTCTGCGCGCCAGGAGTGAGGACAGCCTAGCCTAAATGGGAAAACCCGGCTGCGTTGGCATAGGCCGCCATAACGCTCCCAATGGCCAATCAAATATCTGACTTTAGCCGCTCGATCAGACTTGTAGGAGCGAGCTTGCTCGCGATGGACTCAAGAGCGCTGCGTTTAGTCAGTAATCACGCGGCATCGTTAACGACCATCGCGAGCAAGCTCGCTCCTACAGTAAGTAGATTGTTATCAATGTACGGCCGGAAATATGTTGACCTGACTGTTTCGTACCAACAGACTTTCGTTCTCTTGTGTATTTCCAATAGGTCTGTTTGATGCGTAAATCATTTTCCGTCGTAGCGTTAAGTTTTCTTGTATCGCAGTACTCCCTTGCCGGCGAAGCCACCAACACGGCGGTCGGTGGCGGTCTCGGCGGCGCCCTTGGAAGCGTGGTCGGCCAAGCCATGGGAGGTAGCACGGGCGCCGCGATCGGAGCCGGTGTAGGCGGCGCGGCTGGGGGCGCAATGACGGCGAAGAGCGGCAAGAAGACTGAATCGGCTATTGGTGGTGGTCTCGGTGCAGCGGGCGGTCAGGTCATCGGCAACAGTGTCGGCGGTTCCACTGGTGGCTTGATCGGCGCCGGACTGGGCGGCGCAGCAGGTGGTGCTATCGGCAACAATATGGCCGATGACGATGACCACCACAATTCCGACTACAAACATAAGAACAAGAATAAATATAAGCACAAACACAAGCATGACGACTGATTGCCGGTACTGAGATAGAGCTATCGAGACAGTTGTTTCAAAAGGGGGCGAGCATAACGCTCCCCCTGATTGCCGCCAACAGCGCAGGCCGGCGACCCGGCTACATTCATCTTCCACAGCAATGACCATCTCCATGTGTAAACACCGTCGTATTGCGATTGGTGCAGCACATGTTGATGAAAGCTTATCTTGAAAACGCAAATGCTAATTTGTATCATTAGTTTTCAAAATCAGCGAAGCAGGGAACGCAGCGCCCAAACAATAATAAGGTCAAGGCAATGCTCAAAATGCTTCTCGTATACGGTCATCTGCTCGCTACGTGTATTGCCCTGGGGAGGGTGTTGCAGGCGGATCACAAGCTTTGGAGTTGGCGCAAGGAAACACTGGATCAGGTGCGGCTTGAGTACGTTGAAGAAACTCAGAGGATCGTCAGCCTCGCCCTGCTGGCCCTTTGGGCAAGCGGATTGTTGCTGGTGCTCCAGGGGTATCTCAATGAAGGCGACGCGTATCTGCTCAATCAGAAACTCTGGGCCAAGGTGACTGTCGTCGCGCTACTTAGCCTGAACGGTGCATTGTTGCATCGAGTCGGCTTCCCGTTGCTGCAAAAGGCTCCATTCGTCGCACTGCGCAGTGCAGGCCGTACGCGGCTCGCGTTGTTGGGCGCGTTTTCCATGAGCGGTTGGCTGTTCGCCGCTTTCCTTGGGGTAGCTCGAGCCTGGAATCACGTGCTGCCTTATCAACATGTGATGGGCGCATTCGCTGCATTCTCGTTACTGGCTTGTTGCGTGGCACTTGCAGTCGCCGGCAGGGCGGGCAGTGTCGGTGCGCAAGAAAACTCGGTCCCGGGGTAGCTTTCAATGACGTGCAGCCGGTTCGTTGGCTTAAACGAACTCCGTCGAATTGTGGCGGGCTTCAACGAATCGGGCTGCGGTCACGGGGCATTTGCGTAATCAAAGGATGCCTTCGTCCGGGAAGCAGAGGGCGAGTCCATCGACTGTTTGCAGACCTGCGGCTGTGCAAGAACTGCACCGGGATGTTCCTGGCCTGTGCCTCCAGTCGAAAAGGCTGATCAGCTGATGCTGGCAGTACTCCCCCCATTTCGGTGTTGCCCCAGCCGCCGTCACTTCCCGGTGATCGCCTGTGGTAGAGGCTTCTCGACCACTCGTCCTTTTTCCATGGCCAATTGGCCGTCCCCCGATAATTCGATGGCGTCCCCAACCGCCGGTCGGCTTTTTCCTGTGCCGGTTGACCCTGAGCCAGAAAGGGCTAATTTCAATACGTGGGAAAAAATCCCACGCGGAATATTCAAGATAGACTGTAAGTCTGACGGGTTGCTCCCTTGCCGCTCCCGGTTTGCAGCGCGGATAGCGTTGGCACTGCTCGCGGCAAATCATCAGGAGAATGCACGATGAACACTTACCTGCTTTTCAAGAAAGGTTTACTGGCGCTGGCCATCGGCGGCGTCCTCTCGGCTTCCATCGTTTTGGTACCGGATTTCGTTTCCCATGATTCGAGTGCCTATGCCAAGGA
>NZ_JBGLYV010000183.1:0-6110 GCF_047304225.1 Pseudomonas sp. Pseusp3
GCGGGGCTGGGCCTCGGGGAGTTCGGGGCGGGTATGCGATTGTTCGCGGTAGATCACCAGGGTACCGGCGGCGATATCGCCCAGGCGCTTGAAGTGAGGGTGTTGCAGGCAACTGATGGCTCCGAGGAAGTAACCGAACGGCAACAGGTCGACAGCGCGCAACAGGTTGCGCAGCAGCGACGCGGACCAGCCGACCGGGGTGCCATCGTCATGCACCACCCGTAATCCCATCCATTGCTTGCCCGGCGAGCGGCCGTGGTTCAGCACCTCGAACAGCACCATGTACCACCAGCTCACCACGAACAGCAGGATCGAGCCGAGTCCGGCCCCCAGTTTACCGAGCATCGCCAGTGCAATGAACAGCACGCCCAGGACCAGGCCGCGCAAACCAAGGTCGATAGCGAACGCCAGCGCACGGACCATCAACCCGGCCGGGCGCAGTGGCAGGTCGACGCCCTCCGGCGTTTCGACCTGGTACCGCGTATCCAGCGGTGGTGACAGCGGCGCATTCCCTGGCAGTGCTGTGGTCTCGAGCATGGGCAACCTGACGATGTGGCCTGGATCGGGATTGTGTATCCATTCGATGCTAGCAGCCTATTCGAGGGGGCGGCGGGGGGAAACGACATGACTATGTAATGCATGGCGAGTCGCGCAAGGTGCTTGAATGACAAGACTACTGGCCGGGGCGGGAGGTGAACGCCTAGACTTTGCCGATCTTCTGTTCAGGAATCGCCCGTGACCTCCATCTTCTGGTACGACTACGAAACCACTGGCATCAATCCCCGTTGTGACCGTCCATTGCAAATGGCCGGCCTGCGCACCGATTTCGATCTCAATGAAATCGACGAGCCGGTCAATCTCTACTGCCAGCCCAGCGACGACATCCTGCCGCATCCGGCTGCCTGCGCGATCACGGGAATCACTCCCGGACAACTGCAGGCGCAAGGCTTGAGCGAAGCCGACTTCATGACCCGGGTGCATGCCCAGCTCGCGGCACCCGGTACCTGTGGCGCGGGGTATAACACTTTGCGTTTCGACGACGAAATGACCCGCTACAGCCTGTACCGAAACTTTTTCGACCCTTATGCGCGGGAGTGGCAGGGTGGTAACAGCCGCTGGGACCTGATCGATGTGGTGCGCGCTGCCTATGCCTTGCGCCCCGATGGCATCGTCTGGCCGACGGACGACGAGGGGCGGGTCACGCTCAAGCTTGAACGCCTGACCGCTGCCAACGGCATCGATCATGGCAATGCCCACGAAGCGCTGTCGGACGTTCGCGCGACGATCGCCCTTGCACGCCTGATAAGGGAAAAACAGCCAAAACTGTACGACTGGCTGTTTCAGTTGCGCAGCAAGCAAAAAGTCATGGACCAGATACGACTGCTGCAACCAATGGTGCATGTTTCCGGGCGTTTTTCCGCCGCGCGCAACTATGCAGGTGTGGTGTTGCCGCTGGCCTGGCACCCGCGCAACAAGAACGCCCTGATTGTCTGTGACCTGCACCTCGATCCCCAGGGCCTGCTCGACCTGGATGCCGAAAGTTTGCGCCAGCGCTTGTATACCCGCCGCGACGAACTGGCCGAAGACGAGTTACCGGTGCCGTTGAAGCTGATTCACATCAACAAGTGCCCGGTGGTGGCCCCGTTGTCGGTACTTCGCCAGGAAGATCAGCAGCGTCTGGGGCTGGATATGGCGCTTTATCAGCAGAGGGTGTTGCAGCTCAATGACGCCCGGAAAGTTTGGCAGGATAAAATCCTGGCGATTTATGCTCGCGAAGATTTTTCCCAGAGCAAGGATCCTGAGCAACAGTTATATGATGGATTTATCGGTGATCGGGATCGACGCTTGTGTGAACAAGTCAGAACCGTTGATCCGATGCAATTGGCACAAGAGCAGTGGCCTTTCGATGACGAACGTCTGCCGGAATTGCTGTTTCGATATCGCGCACGCAACTTTCCCGATACGTTGAGTTCCGAGGAGCAAGAACGCTGGCGAATATTCTGTCAGAAACGTTTGTCAGATCCCCAATGGGGGGCACCAAATACCCTTGAAGTTTTTGTAGAGACCGCGGCCCAATTGAGCGTTAGTGCTACTCCGTTTCAGCAGGGGGTGCTCAGTGAGTGGCAGGATTATGTCCAGGGACTACGCCTGCGTTTGAGTCTTTGAATTCGAACATGCCGGGGCTAAAACACCGCGCATAAATAACGCCAGCATTTGCTGGCGTTATTTTTTGTCACGGTTCCGTCTGCGACAAGCTCCGGGGCTTAGCCCAGCAGGGTAGCCCAGCCTTCTACCACGTCACCGCCCCACTTGGCTTTCCACTCTTTCAGAGTCTTGTGGTTGCCACCTTTGGTTTCGATGACTTCACCGTTGTGCGGGTTTTTGTATTGTTTAACTTTGCGAGCACGCTTGGTGCCGGTAGTTTTCACTGCACCGCCGCGTGGTGCCTTGGTTTTGGATTCTGGATCCAGCAGCGCGATGATGTCACGCAGGGACTTGGAGTATTCACCCATCAGGGTGCGCAGTTTGCCTTCGAATTCCAGCTCGGTTTGCAGTTTGTCGTCTTGGGACAGGTTCTTCAAACGGGCTTGCAGCTCTTTGATAGCTTCTTCGGTGGCGCGATATTCGTTGATCAAGGACATGTGGACTACCTTATGTTGTGCGCTGGATGGCAGGTGACAGTGCGGCAATAATAGTCACGGTGTTTCATCAAGTAAACATTTAGGCCAACTTTATTTAATTTAACTGCTGTGTCTTTGGCGTACATTGGTAATGCATTTATTAGTGTGGTCCGGGTCTGACAGATATACATAAATTAACAAATGACCGGTACCGCTAGAGCATCCGGGCGAACCGGCACTGGGGCTGTCCACCCTGCCGGACCGACCTTCGGGCAGGGCGAAACGTCAACAATACTGCAGTTTTGCTGCGCAATCGCTAGAATGGCGGCCTTTGCGAAGTTCTGGAGTTTCCCCCTCATGCGCACTTTTCGTCTGGTGATTTCTTGCCCGGACCGTGTTGGCATCGTTGCCAAAGTCAGTAACTTTCTGGCATCACACAACGGCTGGATCACTGAAGCGAGCCATCACTCGGACAATCTCAGTGGCTGGTTCTTCATGCGTCACGAAATCCGTGCCGACTCCCTGCCATTTGGTATCGAAGCGTTTCGCGAAGCCTTTGCCCCGATCGCCGAAGAGTTCTCGATGGACTGGCGCATCACCGATACCGAACAGAAGAAACGCGTGGTGCTGATGGCCAGCCGCGAGTCGCACTGCCTGGCCGACTTGCTGCACCGCTGGCACAGCGATGAACTGGACTGCGAAATTTCCTGTGTGATTTCCAACCATGATGACTTGCGCAGCATGGTGGAGTGGCACGGTATTCCGTACTACCACGTCCCGGTCAATCCGCAGGACAAGCAACCGGCGTTCGCCGAGGTTTCGCGCCTGGTCAAGCAGCACGATGCCGAAGTGGTGGTGCTTGCCCGTTACATGCAAATCCTGCCGCCGGAGTTGTGCAGCGAATACGCGCACAAGGTCATCAACATTCACCACAGCTTCCTGCCGTCGTTCGTCGGTGCCAAGCCGTACCACCAGGCCTCCCTGCGTGGCGTGAAACTGATCGGCGCGACCTGCCACTATGTGACCGAAGAGCTGGATGCCGGCCCGATCATCGAGCAGGACGTGGTGCGCGTCAGCCACAGCGACAGCATCGAAGACATGGTGCGTTTCGGCCGTGACGTCGAAAAAATGGTGCTGGCCCGTGGCTTGCGTTATCACCTGGAAGACCGGGTGCTGGTACACGGCAACAAAACCGTCGTCTTCTGACAGACCTGCGGCACTGTTGAAATTCGAAGGGCCTGGGCGTTCAATCGCTTCAGGCCCTTCGCCGTTTCTGCACCGAGGACAAAACCATGGCCGATCCACTGGACAAAGCCACATCCAAGGCTCCCGCCACGCTGGGCGAGGGTTGCCTGAGCCGCTACGACCCGGATGACATGGGGCCTGAAACCGGAACGGAGTTCCCTGACGCCGCGCAGTTGTGGGAAAAGTTGCAGCAGGAGTCCGAGGACAAACCCAAGCCAGCCTGAGTTTCATCAATTTCTTCAGCAGCGGCCTGCCCAACAACAGCAGCCCGTGAATCATGCGGCACGACCCGGTCGGTCGTTTTGCAGTACCAGCCACTGGGCCTTGGTCATCGCAACCCTTCCGTTGTCGAGCAGGCGTTCCAGGGTTTGTAGCCAGTATCGGCGCGAGAATTCATGGCGCATGTCCACTGGGTGCAGGCCCAGGCGAATCACCGGGGCCTGCTGCCAGCGGTGCTCGCGGCGATCGCTGACGAGCTTCGATACGCCCCGGCGCCAGGCACTGCGCCCACTCCAGACCAGCCCGGGTGCCTCGATCGCGGTGAAATCCGGCAATCGGTATAAATGCTGCGAGTCGCTGGTGTAACTCAACGGCAATTGGCGCAATGCCTGGCGAGTACCTTGGCTCATCAGCCAGGCAGGGGCGACGAACCCTTCCAGCGGCCAGTCATGGCGGTGGAACATCTCGATTCCCGAACGCAGGCGGGCGAGGGCGGCTTCTGCTGACAAACGGTAAAACTCGCCTTCGTGGGTGTAGACCCGACGCATGAACCAGTCGCGGGGATTGCGGGTCATCGGCCCGTCATCGCAGTGGTAGTAGCCATGCAGTGCCAGTTCGTCGCCGCGGGCAACCCTGGCGCTGAGCTGGCGGCAAAATTGCGGATGGGCGTCCAGATCGTTGTGTTTGTGGAAATCCGGTACCACCAGCCAGGTGATCGGCACGTCACCCAGCGCGTCGATGGTTTTGAGGAACGGCTGGTAATCGGCCCAGGTTGGCGGTGCCACATCGTGCAGTACCAGTAGCAAACCGGGTTTGTTCATGGGCTCAACCATTGGCGGTTAGTGGCCATTGGCTGCCGAGCACGGCGTGGTAGTGGCGCAGCAAGCTGTTGACCACCGTGTCCCAGGCGTAATGCCGTTCGACATGTATCCGTGCCTGTCTACCCAGCGCTGTGGTGCCCGACCCGAACAAATCTCGAACGGCGGTGGCCATCGCGGCAGGATTGTTTGGTGCGCAGAGGCGGCCGCAGTCCTCGGTGACGATTTCCTCGAAAGCCCCGGCTGCCACGGCCACCACCGGAATGCCGCTGGCCATGGCCTCCAGAATGACCAGACCGAAGGTTTCCTGATCGCCGGCGTGCAGCAATGCATCGGCGCTGGCCATCAGGCGGGCCACCTGCGCCGCCGGACAGAACTCGTCGATCACCGTCACGTTGGACGGCACGGCTGTGGGCATCGACGAGCCGACCAGCAGCAGGTGATAGCGTCGACCCAGGCGTTGCATGCAGTCGAGCAGCACCGGCAGGTTTTTTTCCTTGGAGCCGCGCCCGGCGAAGATCAGCAACCGGGTGTTTTCGTCCAGGCCCAACCCGGCCCGCAGCCCGGGGTCCCTGGCTTCGGGACTGAAGGTTTGCAGGTCGACACCGAGCGGCTGCACGAAGACATTCCTGACCCCAAGCCCGGTAAGTTTGTCGGCCATGACCCGGCTGGGCGCCAGGACCCGGTCGAAGTTGCCATAGAGCTTGCTGACATAGGCCTCGACGTTGTTGGTCGCCCAGTTGCCCATGCGGTTGCGGACCAGTAGCGGCAGGTCCGAGTGATAAAAGCCGATGACCGGCACGTCGAGTTGGCGCCGCGCATCCAGCGCTGCCCATGCGGTGAGATAGGGGTCGCCGACTTCGATCAGATCGGGTTGCAGGTCTTGCAGGACATTGCGCCAGGGCGCGAGGCGCAGAGGGAAGCGATAGCCCTTGCCGAAGGGCAGGGCAGGGGCAGGAACGGTGAAGATGCCGTCCTGCTCACTCAAGGAGGGTCCAGGGATCAGCAAGCTATGGCGAATGCCCGGCTTGATGCCCAGGCGACGGTGCTTTGCATCCAGATAAGTACGCACGCCACCGCTGGCTGGGGCATAGAACATGGTGATGTCAGCGATATGCACGATGAACGGTCCTCCAGGCCCGGTACTCCCTTGGTTGACCTATATGAAGGATAGATGTTCGGTTGGGGGTGTGCGGGCGGGGGAGTC
>NZ_JBGLYV010000184.1:0-5821 GCF_047304225.1 Pseudomonas sp. Pseusp3
TGTCAGTCGACATTGTTGTTGAATGACACGACGTTTTCGCGAGCAAGCCCGCTCCCACAGGGGGATTGCGTTTTACCGGTCGACCTTATGCCTGGCCGCATACAGGCACAACATCTCCATCGCCAGCGTCGCCGCCGCCAGTGAGGTGATCTCCGCGCTGTCATAGGCCGGAGCCACTTCCACAACGTCCATGCCCACCAGATTGATGCCGCGCAGACCGCCGAGAATTTCCAGCGCCTGTACCGTGCTCAAGCCGCCGCATACCGGTGTTCCGGTGCCAGGCGCGAATGCCGGATCGAGGCAGTCGATGTCGAAGGTCAGGTACACCGGGTTGTCGCCGACTCGCGCGCGAATCGCCTCGACAATCGCCTCGCAACCACGTCGATGCACCTGCCGCGCATCGAGCACTTCAAAGCCCTGATGATCATCGTTGGTGGTACGCAAGCCGATTTGTACCGAGCGCGACGGGTCGACCAGCCCTTCCCTGGCTGCGTGCCAGAACATGGTGCCGTGGTCGATGCGCTTGCCCTCCTCGTCCGGCCAGGTGTCGCTGTGGGCGTCGAAGTGGATCAGCGACAACGCCCCATGCTTGCGGGCATGGGCCTTGAGCAGTGGATAGGTAATGAAATGGTCGCCGCCAAACGTCAGCATCGCCGTGCCGGCATTGAGGATGTGTTCGGCGTGGGCCTCGATCATTTCGGGCGTCGACTGCGGCGAGCCGTAATCGAAATCGCAATCGCCATAGTCGATCACCGCCAAGTGATCGAACGGGTCAAACGTCCACGGCCAGTGCCGTTCCCAGGCGATCCCGGCAGAGGCGGCGCGAATGCCGCGTGGCCCGAAGCGTGCGCCGGGGCGGTTGCTGGTGGCGGTGTCGAACGGCACGCCGCTGACGGCCACGTCGACTCCGCGCAAGTCACGGCTGTAGCGGCGACGCATGAAGCTGGTGATACCGGCGTAGGTACTTTCGGCGGCCGTGCCGTAAAGGCTGTCACGGGTCATGGCTTGATCGTTCTGCATCGGGACGTCCATTGAAGGCTCCTTGTCTTTTTCTTATTGGCGGCTACGGAAAGTGGTCCACAGGCGGGTGCGCTGGCGCATGTCCTTGAGGCTCATGCTGCGGTCGGCGTACAGCCGTTCCCGCACGTCGGCTAGCGGGTAGATGTCCGGATCGGTTCGTACCGCTTCATCCACCAGCGGCGTGGCGGCCTGGTTCGCCGTGGCGAAGAACAAGGTGTTGGTCAGTGCCGCAACGGACTCGGGGCGCAACATGAACTCGATAAAAGCGCGGGCGGCTTCGGGGTGCGGCGCGTCCTTGGGGATCGCCAGGTTGTCCTGCCACACGAGGGTGCCTTCCTTGGGAATCCGGTAGGCAATTTCATAGGGTTTGTTGGCCTTGCGTGCCTGGTCGGCGGCCATGCTCGCGTCCCCGTTGTAGGTCAGCGCCAGGCACACACTGCCATTGGCCAGGTCGCTGATCTGCCGCCCGGTGGCGACGTACAACACATTCGGTTGTAGCTGATGCAGCAACGCCTCGGCGGCTGACAGATCGTTCTTGTCGGTGCTGTAGGGATCTTTACCCAGGTAATGCAGCGCCAGTCCGATGACCTCTTGCGGTGAGTCAAGAATGGCAATGCCGCAATCCTTCAACTTGCTCGCGTACTCGGGTTTGAACAGCAGGTCCAGGCTATTGAGCGGCACGTCCGGCAAGCGCTGCTTGACCGCCTCGACGTTCATGCCCAAACCCAGGGTGCCCCAGGTGTACGGCACGCCGTAGCGGTTGCCCGGATCGACAGCGGCGAGTTTTTCCAGCAAATCCGCATCAAGGTTGGCGTAGCCCTTGAGTCCTTCGTGGGGAATCGGTTTCAACGCCCCGGCCGCAAGCCCCCGGGCCAGCACGCTGGAGGACGGCACCACCACGTCATAGCCGCTGCCGCCCGTGAGCAACTTGGTCTCCAGCACTTCAGATGAATCAAAGGTGTCGTAGCGCACATGGATACCGGTTTCCTGCTCGAACCGTTGCAGGGTTTCGGGGGCGACGTAATCGGCCCAACTGTACAGATTGACCTCCTTATCCTCGGCCTGGGCCGAAACAGCAACGGCGAGCAACAGCGTGGATAAACACAGCTTGAACTTGGGAGCCATGACGAACACCTGACCAGAGGAAGTGGTTGCAGGATGCGTCGTCGGATACATTGATAAAATATCAAGTTAATTAACCTGACTTTACGACGGAGTAATGTTTGATGCTCGGCCAACTCCACGATCTGGATCTGCAATTGTTGCGACTGTTTGTCAGCGTGGTGGAATGCGGCGGTTTCAGCGCAGCCCAGGGCGAGCTGGGGTTGAGCCAGTCGAGCATCAGCCAGCAAATGGCCAAACTGGAAACCCGCCTTGGCTACCGGCTATGCAGTCGCGGCAAGGGAGGGTTCAGGATCACGCCCAAGGGCGAACAGCTCCTCAGCGCCACCCGTGGACTGTTCGAGTCCATCGAAGCCTTCCGTCATCAATCCAACGGCGTGGCCGGACGCTTGATCGGCGAAGTGCGCCTGGGTCTGTCCGAAGCCCTGGATCAATCGGTGCTGCAACGGGTGGCCGAGGCGATCCGGCGCTTCCGTGAAAGGGACGAATCGGTGCGCATCGAACTGATCAGCGCCATGCCCGGCGAAATGGAACGCTTGCTGCTGCAACAGCGGCTGGACCTGGCCATCGGCTATTTCTCTCAAGTGCAAAGCGCGTTCGACTACCGCCAATTGTTCATAGAAACCCAGCATCTGTATTGCGCCCCCGGTCACCCGTTGTTCACCAACGCGGCCCCGGACGATGAGGATTTGCAGGCCTGCGACCGGGTCGGTCACCCCTACCGCTTCCTGCGCAGTGACGAGCCCTTTCAAGGCAAGCTGTGTTCGGCACGATCGGAGCAGGTCGAAGGCACCCTCGCCTTCATTCTTTCCGGCAAGCATGTCGGTTACCTGCCCAGCCACTTTGCCCGTACCTGGGAAGACAAGGGTTTGCTCAAGGCCGTGCGGCGCAACGACATGAGTTTCGATGTCGCGTTTCATCTGGCCCGGCACCGGGCACAGGTGGCCGGTGATGCGCAGAAGGCATTCGAAGAGGATCTGCTCGCGGCGTTTGCCTGAATACGCCGTGGTCTACGCTGAAACGGTGCCGGTCATCACCATGCAAAAATGCACAGATAACCTGCACTTATCCGGGTTGTACAAGGCAAATTTGCACTGATACGATCCGTCATCGCTCGCGCGCGAGCATCTCGATAAAGAACAATAAAAGCAGGGAGTTAGTGATGACTGCTCAGGTGTCTTCTCCGGGGACTCAGTCCATGGATGCCATGCAAAACGAAGTGCTGGCCGAGGTTCGCAACCACATTGGTCATCTGACCCTCAACCGCCCCGCCGGCCTCAATGCCCTCACCCTGGACATGGTGCGCAGCCTGCAACGCCAGCTCGACGCCTGGGCCCAGGATTCGCAAGTCCATGCCGTAGTCTTGCGGGGTGCCGGCGAAAAAGCCTTCTGCGCTGGTGGCGACATACGCTCGCTATATGACAGTTTCAAAAGCGGCGACACCCTGCATGAAGATTTCTTCGTCGAGGAATACGCCCTCGACCTCGCGATCCACCACTACCGCAAACCGGTGCTGGCCCTGATGGATGGCTTTGTCCTCGGCGGCGGCATGGGCCTGGTGCAAGGCGCGGACTTGCGCGTGGTCACCGAAAAAAGCCGTCTGGCGATGCCGGAAGTCGGCATCGGTTATTTCCCTGACGTCGGTGGCAGTTATTTCCTGCCGCGCATTCCCGGTGAACTGGGGATTTACCTTGGGGTCAGTGGCGTACAAATCCGCGCAGCCGATGCCCTGTATTGCGGTCTGGCCGACTGGTACCTGGAAAGCGACAGGCTGGGCGATCTGGACGAGAAACTCGACCAGCTCGAATGGCACGACACGCCGCTCAAGGACCTGCAAGGCCTGCTGGCCAGACTCGCCGTTCAGCAACTGCCTGATGCGCCACTGGCAACGTTGCGCCCGGCCATCGACCACTTCTTCGCCCAGCCCGACGTGCCGAGTATTGTGGAACAACTGCGCGAAGTAACGGTCGCCGACAGCCACGACTGGGCCATGACCACCGCCGACCTTCTGGAAACCCGCTCGCCACTGGCCATGGGCGTGACCCTGGAAATGCTGCGTCGCGGTCGGCACCTGAGCCTTGAACAATGCTTCGCCCTTGAGCTGCATCTGGACCGCCAGTGGTTCGAGCGCGGCGACCTGATCGAAGGCGTGCGCGCCTTGCTGATCGACAAAGACAAGACACCACGCTGGAACCCGCCCACCCTTCAGGCGCTGCACGCCGAACACGTGGCGAGCTTCTTCAGCGGGTTTGACCAGAGCGAGAGCTGAGCCATGCACGATATCGAATTGAGCGAAGAGCAAGTCATGATCCGCGACATGGCCCGGGATTTTGCCCGTGGCGAAATCGCGCCCCATGCCCAGGCCTGGGAAAAGGCCGGCTGGATCGATGACGGTCTGGTGGCGAAGATGGGCGAACTGGGCTTGCTGGGCATGGTGGTCCCCGAGGAATGGGGCGGAACCTATGTCGACTACGTGGCCTACGCGCTGGCGGTTGAAGAGATTTCCGCCGGCGACGGTGCTACCGGCGCCTTCATGAGCATCCACAACTCCGTGGGCTGCGGGCCGGTACTCAACTACGGCAGCGAAGAACAGAAACAGACCTGGCTGGCGGATCTGTCCAGCGGCAAGGCCATCGGTTGCTTCTGCCTGACCGAACCCCAGGCCGGTTCCGAGGCGCACAACCTGCGCACCCGCGCCGAACTGCGCGACGGCCAGTGGGTGATCAACGGCGCCAAGCAATTCGTCAGTAACGGCAAGCGGGCCAAGCTCGCGATTGTATTTGCCGTGACCGATCCGGACCTGGGCAAGCGTGGCATCTCGGCATTCCTGGTGCCCACCAGCACCC
Organism: Pseudomonas sp. Pseusp3; assembly: GCF_047304225.1. Classification (NCBI taxonomy): domain Bacteria; kingdom Pseudomonadati; phylum Pseudomonadota; class Gammaproteobacteria; order Pseudomonadales; family Pseudomonadaceae; genus Pseudomonas; species Pseudomonas sp. Pseusp3. Next base: position 4,989 of record NZ_JBGLYV010000184.1, read on the forward strand.
CTGGCTTCAAGGTCGACCGCAGTGAACACAAGATGGGCATTCGCGCCTCCGACACCTGCGCCGTGACCCTCGACAATTGCACCATCCCCGAAGCCAATCTGCTGGGTGAGCGCGGCAAGGGCCTGGCCATCGCCCTGTCCAACCTCGAAGGCGGGCGAATCGGCATCGCCGCGCAAGCACTCGGCATTGCTCGCGCGGCGTTCGAAGCGGCGCTGGCCTACTCCCGTGATCGGGTGCAGTTTGGCAAAACCATCAATGAACACCAGAGCATCGCCAACCTGCTGGCCGACATGCACATGCAACTGAACGCCGCACGGTTGATGATCCTGCACGCCGCACGCCTGCGCACGGCCGGCAAACCCTGCCTGTCGGAGGCCTCACAAGCCAAGCTGTTTGCGTCGGAAATGGCGGAAAAGGTCTGCTCGTCCGCCATTCAGATTCATGGCGGCTATGGCTACCTGGAAGACTATCCGGTGGAAAGATACTACCGGGATGCGCGGATCACGCAGATCTACGAAGGGTCGAGCGAGATACAGCGGATGGTGATCGCCCGCGAGCTGAAGAACTACCTGATTTGATGCCCTGTACCTGTAGGAGCGAGCTCGCTCGCGATGGCGGTCAACGATAACGCTGGGCACCTGAATCAACCCGGTGCCCTTGGGTTTTTCGCGAGCAGGCTCGCTCCTACAGGGATTCAATGTAGGAGCGAGCTCGCTCGCGATGGCGGTCAACGATGACGCGGGGCACCTGAATCGACTCGGAGCCCTTGGTTTTTTCGCGAGCAGGCTCGCTCCTACAGAGATCCAATGTAGGAGCGAGCTCGCTCGCGATGG
>NZ_JBGLYV010000185.1:0-5595 GCF_047304225.1 Pseudomonas sp. Pseusp3
CACGGTGCCAACATCGTTGCCGGTCACGAAGCTGAGCACCGGTGCGTCGTTGCTGCCGGTGACGGTGACGGTCACCAGCTGGGTGTCCACCCCGCCGAGGCCATCGCTGACCTGCACGCTGAACACGTCATCGTGGCTCTCGCCCGCCTGCAGCGACTGCACCGCACTGGCAACGCCATTGGTGCCGTTGGCCAGGGTGTACGTCCATTGGCCGGTGGTGTCCACCGCGATCGCGCCGTAGGTTCCAGTTGGCGAGCCATTGATGCTCCAGGTCGCCGTGGCATCGTGATCGATGTCGGCCGAGCTGAATTGGCCGCTGACGCTGAGGGTGGTGTCTTCCTGCACGGTGCCAACATCGTTGCCGGTCACGAAGCTGAGCACCGGTGCGTCGTTGCTGCCGGTGACGGTGACGGTCACCAGCTGGGTGTCGACGCCGCCGAGGCCATCGCTGACCTGCACGCTGAACACTTCATCGTGGCTCTCGCCCGCCTGCAGCGACTGCACCGCACTGGCAACGCCATTGGTGCCGTTGGCCAGGGTGTACGTCCATTGGCCGCTGCTGTCCACCGCGATCGCGCCGTAGGTTCCAGTTGGCGAGCCATTGATGGTCCAGCTGGTCGTGGCATCGTGATCGATGTCGGTCGAGCTGAACTGACCGCTGACGCTGAGGGTGGTGTCTTCCTGCACGGTGCCAACATCGTTGCCGGTCGCGAAGCTGAGTACCGGTGCGTCATTGCTGCCGGTAATGGTGATGGTGACGCTCTGCGCCGCGGAGGTTGCGTTGGCCGTACCGCTGTTGTCGCTGGCCACCACGCTGTAGGAGAAGCTGATGGTTTCGCCGGCACGCAGGAAATCCAGGTTCTCGCTGCTGCTGTAGTGCCAGCTGGTCTGATCGACCGAGAAACCGGCGACCAGCGCCGCAGCCTGCGCCGCACCGAGGGTGCCGCCGCTCCAGACGATATCGTGGTTCGAACTCTGACTGATCGTGACGACGTCATTGCTGTCCAGGTCGGCGAAGCTCAGCACCCCGCTGTCGCTCAGCGTGGCGGCGCCGTTGCCTTCGTTCATCGCTCCGCTCGCGTCGCCGACGCTCAGGGTTGGCCGGTCGTTGGTGCCGGTCAGGGTGATGGTCACCGTCTGCGCTACCGAGACGGCGTTGGCCGCGCCGCTGTTGTCGCTGGCCACCACGCTGTAGGAGAAGCTGATGGTTTCGCCGGCGCTCAGGAAATCCAGGTTCTCGCTGCTGCTGTAGCTCCAGCTGGACTGATCGACCGAGAAGCCGGCCACCAGCGCGGCGGCCTGCACCGCACCGAGGGTGCCGCCGCTCCAGACCAGATCGTTATTGGCGGTCTGGCTGACCGTCACGATGTCATTGCTGTCCAGGTCGGCGAAGCTCAGGGCCCCGCTGTCGCTCAGGGTGGCGGCGCCGTTGCCTTCGTTCATCGCTCCGCTCGCGTCGCCGATGCTCAGCGTCGGCCGGTCGTTGGTTCCGGTCAGGGTGATGCTCACCGTCTGCGCTGCCGATACGGCGTTGGCCGCACCGCTGTTGTCGCTGGCGACCACGCTGTAGGAGAAGCTGATGGTTTCACCGGCACGCAGGAAATCCAGGTTCTCGCTGCTGCTGTAATGCCAGCTGACCTGGTCGACCGAGAAACCGGCGACCAACGCGGCAGCCTGCGCCGCACCGAGGGTGCCGCCGCTCCAGACGATATCGTGGTTCGAACTCTGACTGACCGTGACAACGTCATTGCTGTCCAGGTCGGCGAAGCTCAGCGCCCCGCTGTCGCTCAGCGTAGCCGCGCCGTCGCCTTCGTTCATCGCACCGCTCGTGTCGCCGATGCTCAGCGTCGGCCGGTCATTGGTGCCGGTCAGGGTGATGGTCACCGTCTGCGCTGCCGAGACGGCGTTGGCCGTGCCGCTGTTGTCGCTGGCGACCACGCTGTAGGAGAAACTGATGGTTTCGCCAGCGCGCAGGAAGTCCAGGTTCTCGCTGCTGCTGTAGTGCCAGTTGTGCTGATCGACCGAGAAGCCGGCCACCAGCGCCGCGGCCTGCGCCGCACCGAGGGTGCCGCCGCTCCAGACGATATCGTGATTCGAACTCTGACTGACCGTGACGACGTCATTGCTGTCCAGGTCGGTGAAGCTCAGTGCCCCGGTGTCGCTCAGGGTGGCGACACCGTTGCCTTCGCTCATCGCCCCGGTCGTGTCGCCGATGGTCAACGTTGGCCGGTCGTTGGTCCCGGTCAGCGTGATCGTCACGCTCTTGCTCACTGTCGCCCCGAAGTCATCGGTCAGCGTCACCGTGAACACTTCGCTCTTGGTCTGGCCCGCGGCCAGGTACTGCGCCGCGCTGTTGTTCAGGGTATAGGTCCAGCCCACGCTGCCCGCCGCGTCGCCGGTGCTCTCATCGCTGACATTGGCCACCAGCGTACCCAGCGCACCGGCCGGTGTGCTCACGCTGGCCACATGGGCGTCATCGGCCAGGTCGACGTCGCCGAAGGCGAAGCTGCCACTGGCCACTGTGGTGCCGTCTTCGGTCACCGCACCGCTTTCGACTTCTGCCGCCGTCACCGTCGGCGCGTCATTGGTCCCGGTCAGGGTGATCGTCACATTCTTGCTCACCGTCGCCCCGAAGTCGTCGGTCAGCGTCACCGTGAACACTTCGGTCTTGGTCTGGCCCGCCGCCAGGTACTGCGCCGCGCTGTTGCTCAGCGTGTAGGTCCAGCCCACGCTGCCCGCCGCGTCGCCGGTGCTCTCGTCGCTGACATTGGCCACCAGCGTACCCAGCGCACCGGACGGTGCGCTCACGCTGGCCACATGGGCGTCATCGGCCAGATCGACGTCGCCGAAGGCAAAGCTGCCGCTGGCCACCGTGGTGCCGTCTTCGGTCACCGCCCCGCTTTCGACTTCGGCCGCGGTCACTGTCGGCGCATCATTGGTGCCGGTCAGGGTGATCGTCACGTTCTTGCTCACCGTCGCCCCGAAGTCATCGGCCAGCGTCACCGTGAACACTTCGCTCTTGGTCTGGCCCGCGGCCAGGTACTGCGCCGCGCTGTTGTTCAGGGTATAGGTCCAGCCCACGCTACCCGCCGCGTCGCCGGTGCTCTCGTCGCTGACATTGGCCACCAGCGTACCCAGCGCACCGGACGGTGCACTCACGCTGGCCACATGGGCATCATCAGCCAGGTCGACGTCGCCGAAGGCGAAGCTGCCGCTGGCCACCGTGGTGCCGTCTTCGGTCACTGCCCCGCTTTCGACTTCTGCCGCCGTCACCGTCGGTGCGTCATTGGTGCCGGTAATAGTGATGGTCACATTCTGCGTTGCCGACGACCCATGACCATCGCTGATGGTGACCAGGTAAGTTTCGGTTACTGTCTGTCCCTGGGCCAGGTACTGCGCTGCCGCATTGTTCAGGTTGTACGTCCATTGCACCGAACCGTTGGCAGCATTCGCGGCTTCGCTTACCGACGAGAGCATGAACGTACCAAGATGAGTAGCGTTGCCCCCCGCCGGCGCGAACGTCGCCATGTGCGTGTCACTCAGGTCGACGTCGTTAAAGACAATCGTGCCGCTGGCCGTCAGCGAGTCGGTCGTGCTCGCAGTGGTGTTGGCGTCTTCGGTCACCGTGCCGGCCTGTGCGCCGAGACTGATCGTCACACCATTATTCACGCCCGAAAACTGCACCGTCGCAGTAGCCCAACTGAGCGTTCCGTTGCCGAGGCGAATCGCATAGGTAAAGCTGTCCGTCAGGAGCTCGCCAGTGGCAAGCGCCTGGAGTTGTTCCTTGAACGCAGATGAGAAAGTGGCGGCGTCGTAGCCGACCTTACCGTCCGAGGTGATCCAGATCTTTGCACCATTCAAACTGGTGTCAGAACTTGTCGCCTCGGCCCTCGCCGTATCCTGGGTCAGGAGGTCGGCCGGAGCATAAGTCTTGGTGGCCGTAGAAAGACTGTCCGCGTTGTCGAGTGACCAGAGTGTCTTCGCGTTTCCACCGAGGTCATTGGACATGACGTCCCAATAGACGACCCCCAACAGGTTTTCAGTGGTGCTGAAGATGTCATCCTTCGCCTGCGGCGTGTTGGAAAACGAGGTAACGGTTCCGCCGCTGGTAGTTGTAGTGCTAGCCATGTCTTTCTCCCAAGAATGTCACCCTGAGCAAAAAACCGCTGTGGACCGCTAACAGCCACAGGCCGATTCTTCCTCACCCCACGAACACCTCACTCAACCGGCACCAGCCGGCTGGTCAGCAGTTTCACGCCCGCCCCGGTCCTGCCACCCTGTGGCTCAATGCGCACGATTTGTCCTTGCGCCTTGAACTTCATGGGGCCGCCGGGAGTGTCGAGTTCGATCTCGAATTCAATCAAGCTACCCAGTTGCTGCTCGCTATCGGTTTCGAAATACAAACCGGAGGCGCTGATGTCACGGGTGACACCGTGGCTCCCACCGGTCAGTTTCAGCGACAGGGTGACTTGTTCACGGGGCTCAACTCGGTATGTGCCTTTCATGGCTGCAGTCTAAAAGGACCCTTGTTTTTTACATGAGCGCGCTATCCCTTTTTTCTGGGAGTCAATCAGCCATGAAAACAGTGTTTTACGGGACAAATGTCATGGGAGGGGTTGCCCGAAGCGCTATAGAAAAAAGCTACAGGCTGCAACGATTGCTATCATGATCAGCTAACACAACCCGCCTAAAGAGGCAGCGAACCGCATGCCAATTCAAGTCCTGCTAGTTGCTCTACCGCTCGTGGCCTGGGGTCTTGAGCGTCTGGTGGAAAGCGCTCAACCGAGGTTGATGCTGGCGGGTTCGGTGTCGTCGGTGGCGCAATACCTGCTTTCGCTGCACCAATACACGCCAGATGTGGTGGTACTGGACCTGGACAGCGAGGACTGTATCGAGTCGCTGGCCGACTTGCACAGCCAGACCAAAGCCAAGATTCTGGTAGTGACAGGGTCGAGCAACGTGGCGCTACATGACAGTGCGGTGCTGGCGGGCGCACGTGGTGTAGTGGATAAGCGGGAGTCGGCATCCGCCTCAACATTGCTCAAAGCCATAGAAAAAGTGCATGACGGCGAACTCTGGATCGACCGCAATGCGACCAGTCGTATCTTCCTTGAACTGGCGCGCAAGAAAGCCGAGCGGGATATAGATCCGGAGCAACATAAAATCGCCAGGCTAACGCGTCGCGAGCAGCAGACCATTGCATCGCTGGCCAGCGACCCCTCAGCCCCTGGCAAGCTGGTGGCCGAGAAGCTGCACATCAGCGAGCACACGCTGCGCAACCATTTGACATCGATCTACAGCAAGCTGGGCCTGACGAACCGCGTGGATCTGTATGCCTACGCACACAAGCATGGGCTTTTCACAAGTGACTGAGGACTGCGGTGGCACGCCGGGCGGCGTTTCGATGATGGACGTTAGCGATGGCGCGGGAAACCTGGTACCCCGCGGTGCGCTCGGGTTTTTCGCGAGCGAGCTCGCTCCTACAGGGGGGACAAAAACAAAACCCCTACCTGCAGATGCAGATAGGGGTTTCGGAATTTAATCTTGACGATGACCTACTCTCACATGGGGAAACCCCACACTACCATCGGCGAT
>NZ_JBGLYV010000186.1:0-5560 GCF_047304225.1 Pseudomonas sp. Pseusp3
GGGGGGGGGCGGCGGGGGGGGGCCCCCCCGCCGCCGCGCCCCCCCCCCCCCCCCCCCCCCCCCCCCCCCCCCCCCACAACTGCTTCAATCAGCCCAATTAACGGTGTGTCCGTGCATCATTTTGCCCTTCACATTTTTTTCACCTTCGCCAACCACCGTCTAAGCTTGAGTCAAGTCCGATCAATCTGCGTGAATGGATCAGTCGACTATGGGCGCTTTGTGGCAAACCGATTCGAGTAAAACCGTGGTTCCGACTGAACGTGAGGATGAAGCGCCTATACCTGAAAAACCCCGTCGTTCCAGGCACGGATGGGGAGCGTTCTGGCTATTGCTGTTGATTATCGCGATTGTCGTGGGGCTGGCGGCTGCCAGGGAAATGCGTACCTCGAAGTTCCAGGCCCGGGAAGTCAGCAAATACGCTGCGTCCCTCAACTATGAGCTCAAACCCGGCCCCAGCGATGCCATTCGCTATCCGGGCGACGGGCCGTTCGATCGGCGCCTGGGCTACAGCTCTCTGGATGAATTCCTGCCGCGCCTGATCAAGCGCGATTTCGTCGTCGAGGCGCAAACCCGTTTTTCTCCGGCCCTGTTGAAGTACAGCGACAAGGGCCTGTTCGTGCCTTATGCCGAAAAAATCCAGGCCGGGCTGTCGATCACCGATTGCCGCGCAGCGCCGCTCTACCAGTACCACTATCCACAGCAGCTTTATTCAACCTTTGCCTCGATCCCGCCAGTGGTGGTCAACAGCCTGCTGTTCATCGAGAACCGCTTCCTGCTCGACCCCCAACAACCGCTGGCCAACCCGGCGGTGGACTGGCCACGGTTCGGCATGGCGGCATGGTCCCAGGTGGCCAAGATGTTGCACGTGCCCGGCCAGTCCGCCGGTGGCAGTACCTTGGCCACACAGTTGGAGAAGTACCGGCATTCCCCCGATGGCTTGACGGTCAATGGCGCGGAAAAGATCCGCCAGATGATTTCCGCCACCGTGCGCGCCTATCAGGCCGGGCCACAAACCCTCGAAGCCCGGCAGAACGTGGTTCGCGACTACCTCAACAGCGTGCCGTTATCAGCCGTACCGGGGCACGGCGAAGTGCATGGCATGGCTGAGGGCTTGCGCGTGTGGTATGGCTCGGACTTCAAGCAGGCCAACGAAGCCCTGACCAGCACTGCAACGGATCCGAAAACCATGGCGGAAAAAGGCCTGGCCCTGCGTGAAATGCTGTCGTTGATGATTGCACAGCGCCGCCCGTCGCATTACCTGACCAAAGGCCATGATGAACTGGCCGACCTCACCGACAGCCATATTCGCCTGCTGGCGCAAAATAATGTGATCGACGCTCAGTTCGCCGCCGCCGCCCTGGCCAGCAAGGTGACCTACCGCGATTGGGCCACCCAGCCGACCATTCAACCGATTGAAACCAACAAGGGCATCAGTGTGGCGCGCAGCCGTCTGGCCGGCATGCTCAATCGCCCGCTGTATGACCTCGACCGCCTCGACCTGTCCGCCACCAGCACCCTGCAAGGCGAGTTGCAATCGGAGGCCACCGAGTACCTGAAAAAACTGGCCGACCCTGGGTTTGCCACGCAGATCGGCCTGATCGGCGAACGACTTCTGACCACCACCAGCACCACCCAGGTACGCTACAGCTTCACCCTGTTCGAGCTGACCCCGGACGGCTCGCGGGTTCGGGTGCAGACCGACAGCACCGACCAGCCGTTCGACATCAACGAAGGCAGCAAACTGGAACTGGGCTCCACCGCGAAAATGCGCGTGCTGACCACCTACCTGCAAATCATCTCCGAGCTGCACGACAAATACGCCGGCATGGACGTTGCGGAACTGAAGAAAGTCGACGTACCGGATCAGGACCGCCTGAGTCGCTGGGCGGTCGATTACCTGATCGAGAACAAGGACCGCGACCTGCCAAAAATGCTCGGCGCGGCCCTGGACCGCAAATACTCCGCCAGCCCCGGCGAGGCGTTTTTCACCGGGGGCGGCCTGCATGTGTTCCACAACTTCCGCAAGGAAGACAACGGCCGCATACCGACCCTGCGCGACGCCCTGCGCGAGTCGATCAACCTGCCGTTCATTCGCCTGATGCGTGACCTGGTGCGCTACACCACCTACTCCGGTGCGAACAGCAGTGCCGAACTGTTCAAGGACGACCGCGACCCGCGGCGTCAGGAATACCTGGCCTCGTTCGCCGACCGTGAAGGTACTTCGTTCCTGCTCAAGTTCTGGAAGAAGTACAAGAACAAGGACACCCAGGAGCGGCTCGAAACCTTCCTCGACAGCATGCGTCCGACCCCGATCCGTATGGCCGCCGTGCACCGCTATCTGCTGCCACAGGCCAGCCAGGAAAGCTTCAATGCCTTCGTGCGCTCGCACCTGACCGGTGCCAAGCTCACGGAAAAACTCACTGACGAACGTCTCGTGCGGCTCTACGAGGCCTACGGTCCCGGCACCTACGACCTGCCGGACCAAGGCTTCATCGCCAAGGTTCACCCGCTGGACCTGTGGCTGATGGGCTACCTGCTCAATCACCCCGACGCCAAGTGGGGTGAGATCGTCAAAGCCAGCCAGTTCGAACGCCAGGAGGTCTATAGCTGGTTGTTCAAAAGCCGGCACAAGGGTGCTCGCGACAGCCGCATCCGCACCATGCTCGAAATCGAGGCGTTCCTCGACATTCACCAGCGCTGGCAGAAAGTCGGCTACCCGTTCGACCACCTGGTGCCGTCGCTGGCGACCGCCATCGGCAGCTCCGGCGACCGCCCGGCGGCGCTGGCGGAGCTGATCGGCACCATCCTCAACGACGGCGTGCGCATGCCGACCCTGCGCATCGACAGCCTGCATTTCGCCGCGAACACACCCTATGAAACCCAACTGATCAATGACCCGGACGTCGGAAAACGGGTGATGCCATCCGAGGTCGCCACGGCCATGCGCGAAGCCCTTTCACAAGTGGTGGATGCCGGTACGGCCAAACGCGTGGCCGGCAGTTTCAAACTGCCGGACGGCACCCCGCTGGCCATGGGCGGCAAGACCGGCACCGGTGACAACCGTATCGAGGCCATCGGTTCCGGCGGGCGGATTCTCAGTTCCAAATCACTCAACCGCACGGCGACCTTCGTGTTCTACATCGGTGACCACCATTTCGGCACACTGACTGCGTTCGTGCCGGGACGCTCGGCCGAGAACTTCACGTTCACCTCGGCGCTGCCCGTGCAGGTGCTCAAGGGCATGGCACCGATCCTGACACCGTATCTGCAACCGGGCACTCACACCATGTGCCAGCCTGGTGCGTCGACGGCTGTGCGATGACGTGGTGGTATCCATGTATTGTTCATGTCTGAATTCTGAGAGTGTCGAGCCGCAAACGGCGGTGTTTCAAACCGATCTTTAAGCTTTTTCCGGGCATGGCGCCTGCCTAGACTGGTGGCTCCACTCACGATCAACGGACGATCAAACCATGCCCATACCCTTCGCGGCACCCGCGCAGGCGCCATCAGTTCCTGTGGATAAAAGTGTCCACTATGAGTTGGTAAAAAAGGCCATTCCTTTCTGGCTGCTGAGCACCTCGACATCCAGTGTCAAAGCCCTGAAAACCGTCAGGCTGACCCTCCCCGACTGGCACAGGAATGCGTCGGCCACGGCCCATCAAAACCTTAAAAGCGACATGCAGCTGGCCTGGACTGCCCAGAACGATATCGACCGGGCGCTGAGCAATCTGCAAGATGTCTACACCTTTGCCAAACCCCTGTTACAACAGGCGTTGAAGGACCGCTACGGCGTTGAAGACGATGTCGAAGACACCTGGTTGCGACTCTATGCACCGAGAGAAACGTCTTGGTGGGTGCATGATTTCTCTTCAAGCACTCAGGCTCGCAACGTATCCCTGCTGGATGCGGCGCTGCACAACTTTTCCAGTGGCGAAACATTTACCCCGGACTCGGGGTTCATCACCCGCCCCGACGAGCGCGGTCACTTCTTCACCAAACACCTGCTGCACAAAATCAGCATCAAGCAGTTCACGTCACTGTGTCGCGAATTGAACATCGGCGCCCTGTACGAACAGCATCTGCGCGATTACCTGCTGTCCACCAATCCGGTGGCCAGCAACTTCTTGCGCTACAAAGTCACTCTCAACCAGAAACGTGCACTCAAAGTCGCGGCACACATGGCATTGATGAAAAACGACATCAGCCAGCACGCCAATCACGTCATCCAAGGCTTGATTGACGGCCACAGGAATCCGCACTGGAACGGTCACCCCGTCAGCTATTACACCCTGGAGATGATGGACGCCGCACTGACCGGCATCGTGCTGATCAGCTACTCGTCACTCACCGGCAACACCCCTGCGCCGCTGATTGCGTACGTCCCGCACGATCCGCAGCATCCGCTCAAGGAGTATCCGTCGTCGCTGCAATTCATGGCGGAACTGACCCGCCAGCTGCGCAGCACAGAGCCCGATGACAACTACCAACAGTTCTTCAGCCGGTTTGTCGCCCACAACCAGCGTGGGCATTTTTTTGCCAATTTGAACGCGCGCCTGAGCAAGGTGACATGGCAACCCGCCCCACCGGGCTCCAACCTTCCGAGTTGGCGCGACACACCGGTGAATAACCCGAATCTGCAATTTCGCGTGACGAAGTTCGAGGAGGATCGCCAGCTGCGCTATACCGGCGACCCGTGGGACTACCTCTACAAACGCAGCATGAACAAGATTTTCAACGACGCCCGGGAGATCGCGATCACCACCGAGTACGCCGACCGCATCGCTCGCTGGGCCTGGTGGGACAATCTGGAGAAAATGCTCTCGGACATTTTCAATGCCGCCCTGCTGGTGGTGACACCCTTCGTTCCGGGGCTGGGCGAGCTGATGCTGGCGTATACCGTCTATCAACTGACCGACGAAGTGGTCGAAGGCATTGTCGACCTGGCCGAAGGTCGCTTGATCGAGGCGGCTGAACAGGCCATCGGCGTGCTGGAAAGTGTCGCTCAGTTCGCTGCGTTCGCGGGGGGAGCCGCACTGGGCAACTACGCCCGGACGCAGCTCTCGCCGTTTTTCGAGGGACTCAAACCGGTCCAGTCGGCCAACGGCCAGACGCGTTTGTGGCACCCCGACCTGGCACCCTATCAGCGACCCGACATCGTCTTGCCCACCACCGCCAGGCCAGACCGGTTGGGTATCTACCAGCATCAAGAGCAAAGCCTTGTACGCTTGGACAACCAGCATTACCAGGTACGCCAGGACCCGGTAACCGGGCAACACCGCATCCAGCATCCGCAACGCGCCGACGCCTATGCGCCCACCCTGCAACACAACGGCCACGGGGCCTGGGTCAGCGAAACGGAAAACCCTCGGCAGTGGGAAGGCTCGACGCTGATGCGCCGCCTCGGTCACAGCACCGACGGTTACAGCGACCGGCAACTCGAGCGGATCCGTCAGGTCAGCGGCAGTGAAGAGGCCGAACTGCGCAGGATGCACGTTGAGCTCGCGCCACCGCCGCCGCTGCTGAGCGATACCCTGCAACGCATCGGTTCGACCGCCAGCCC
>NZ_JBGLYV010000187.1:0-5293 GCF_047304225.1 Pseudomonas sp. Pseusp3
GTCGTTAACGAAAACGCGGGCTTGCTGGCTAAGCGCGGCGCTCTTGAGTCCATCGCGAGCAAGCTCGCTCCTACAAGACAACGCAATGGCATTTTTCGTCTATTGACCGTCCACAAGGCGTGCCCTCGCCACAGAAATTCAATGAACGGAATTACATTGTAGGAGCGAGCTTGCTCGCGATGGTCGTTAACGAAAACGCGGGCTTGCTGGCTAAGCGCGGCGCTCTTGAGTCCATCGCGAGCAAGCTCGCTCCTACAAGTCAACGCAATGACATTTTTCGTTTATTGACCGTCCACAAGGCGCGGCAGCCCCAAAGGATTGCCCTCGCGCAGGGGCTCTGGCAGCAGGGCATCCGGAAAACCCTGGTAGGCCACCGGGCGCAGGAAGCGTTCGATGGAGGTCATGCCCACTGAGGTAAAGCGGCTGTCGGATGTGGCCGGAAACGGCCCGCCATGCACGGTGGCAAAACACACTTCCTGCGGATGGGCGAAGGCGTTGACCACGATGCGCCCGGTACGTCGCTCCAGGGTTGGCAGCACGCGACGGGCCAGGGGCAGATCGTCCTGCTCAAGATGCAGGGTCGCGCTGAGTTGCCCCTTGAATGAGCGCGTTACCCGTAGCAACTCATCCTCATCCCTGACCTTCACCAGCAGCGCGGACGGGCCGAATACCTCCTGTGAAAGCGCCGGTTCGGCGAGAAAGCGCTGGCCATCGACTTCGAACAGCGCCGAGCGGCCATCGACTTCAGCCGTGGAGGTCGAGCCAACGGCGACGAGGCAGGCGCCGGCGTTCTCCATGTTGCAGAGTCCCTTCAGGTACGCGCCATGGATGCCCGGAGTCAGCATCGTGCGTGCCGGAGCCTCGCTCACGCGTTTGTTCATGGCGTGGCGCAGTGCTGCAAACCCTGCACCTTCGATGGCAATCAGGATCGCCGGTTTGAGGCAGGCCTGGCCGACGTTGACCAGCATGCGTTCGGCAAACCCATCGCCGATCTGCGCACCGCGTTCGGCGAGTGCCCGGGGCAGGATGAAGGTCGGGTTGACGCTGGTCATTTCGGCGAAGACCGGGATCGGCTCGAGGCGTTGTTGCGCGCGCCGATACAGCGCCATGCCACCTTGTTCGGAACCGGTGAAGGTCACGGCCTTGATCAGCGGATGATCGACCAGCGCTTCGCCGATGGCATTGCCGCTGCCACGCACCATGGAGAACACGCCTTCGGGCAGTCCACAGGCTTGCACCGCCTCACGAATGGCGCGGGCCTGAATTTCCGAGGCACCGGGGTGCGCGTTGTGCGCCTTGAGAATCACGGTCGCGCCGGCTGCCAGCGCCGAAGCGGTATCGCCACCGGCCACCGAGTAGGCGATGGGAAAGTTGCTCGCACCGAAGATCGCCACCGGGCCGATGGCGATTTTCTGCAGGCGATGGTCCATGCGCGGGCGTGGCTGGCGCTCGGGCTGTGCAGGGTCGATGGCCAGTTGCAGGAAACGCCCCTTGCGCACGACATCGGCGAACTGGCGGAACTGGGTGGCCGCCTTGGTTGCCTCGCCTGCCAGTTGCGCCTCGGGCAGGCCGGTTTCCAGTGCGGCCCGTGCCGCCAGCGCCTCGCGGACCCTGTCGAGGTTGTCGGCGATGCACTCGAGAAACGTCGCCCGGGCGGCGAGCGAGGTATGGCTGTAGACATCGAACGCCTCGTCGGCGAGAACCGCGGCGCGGTCGACGTCGGCCACGCTGCCCAGCGCAAACGCCGGTTCAATCGGCTGGTTTGTCGCGGGATTGAGCGCCTTCAGGGTGCCTTCGCTGGCGGCGACATCGCTGGCGCCGATCAGCAGATTGCCAGTCAACTGCATCACGCACCTGCCTGTGCCAGTACGGCAACGAGTTCTTCGGTAGTCACGATGGAATGGGCGAACGTCGGTCCGTTCAGCTCATGGGCGGAATGCATCATTTCCGGCTTGAAGGCCGCGGTTGCGTCGCGTACCAAGGTGACGTGATAGCCGAGTTCCTGAGCGTAACGGGCGGTTGCCTCGATGCAGGTATTGGCCAACAGGCCGACGATGATCACGTGGGTGATACCCTTCTGCTTGAGGCGAAAATCGAGGTCGGTATTGGCAAAGCCGCTCGACCCCCAATGTTCCTGTACGACGATGTCGCCGTCCTTCGGTGCGAAGTCGGGGTGCCATTCGCCGCCCCATTCACCGCGTGCGAAGTGATGCATATGCATGATCTTGCACTGGGTGGGGCTTGGGTGGTCCCAGTTTTCATAGTCGCCTTTTTCCCAGCGGTGGTGCGGTACGATGACCACTGGAATATTGAGCGCGCGTACGGTGCGATCGAGCGTACGCAGGTTGTCGAGCAGACCGACCTGCTCGGCGATTGGCTCGATCAAGGGATAGATCTTTCCGCCATCGGAGAGAAAATCATTGTAGGGATCGACCAGCAGATAGGCAGTCCGGTCAAGAGGGTAGGTAGCGTTGGACATGACGGTTCTCCGCAAAATATCCGTGGATGGTGAAGTGTAGTTGCTCGGAATTCACGCAGATATGATAATCATAGTAACTAGGAAAGAGGCAATACCGCATGTCGGTGAAAAAAACCGTTTCTGAAACCCTGTGTCCGATTTCCCGGGCCGAATCCGTCGTGGGCGACCGCTGGACGGTGCTGGTGCTGCGCGAACTGTTCATGGGCAGCCATCGTTTTGACGACATCCAGGTGCAGACCGGCGGTACGCCGCAAATGGTCGCGGCGCGTTTGAAAAGCATGGAAGCGGACGGAATCATCGCGCGTCGGGCCTACAGCGAACGGCCAAAACGCTACGAGTATCACCTCACGGAAAAAGGCGACGCGTTCTACTCGGTGATCCTGGCGCTGCGGGCCTGGGGCGAAACCTGGTGCAAGTCGCCCGAGGAAGGGTTGGCGGTGGTGTATACCCACCGCAGCTGCGGCGAGCCGGCCGGACTCGGACCGTTGTGCGTGCATTGCGGGCAGCCCTTGCGCCGCGCCGACCTGATCAGTGAACCGAGTGTTGCCTATGTCGCCGAACGCAACGCCCGGCGCGAAGCGTTCAAGGGCAGTCGCGCGGCCGATTCGGGAGCGGCGGGGGAGTAGACCAGCGACGTGCCCGCAGCGGTGGGTTTGTATCAATAGGTATCGGCGACGCCTGCCGTTACCCGTGCATACAAAACCGACGTTTCCCGACACCCGGGCGATACACGGCGGCCTTCAAATGGAACCACCGGCATCGCGCCACTTTCGGCGCGGCCTGGCGTGGTTCAACTGGAGGAAAGACTATGTTGCGTACCCACACCCGTCACACCCTCGGCAAGCTTGGCATGATCCTGGCCGCGGCAGGGCTTGCCAGCGCAGCGAGCCTCGCTCAAGCCCAGGAAGCACAGCCGGCCCCGGCGATGAAAAGCTGGCAGCAGGGCCTGCATCGCACCGACCTGGTACACGAAGACCTGGGCGCCGCCGATCGCGAAGTCCTGCAAGTACTCGTGGACTTCGATTCCGGTGTGACTTCGCCCAAGCATGCCCACCCGGGCGTCGAGGTGGCACACGTGATCAGCGGCACCTTCGAGTATCAACTGGAAGGGCGGGCACCGGTGACGCTCAAGGCCGGTGATTCGTTGTACATTCCCGCAGGCGTCGCCCATGTGGCGAAGAACGTGGGTGGGGGCAAGGCCTCGGAACTGGCGACCTACATCGTGAAGAAAGGCGAACCGCTGCTGATCCTGAAGGAGTAGGCAATGTAGGAGCGAGCTTGCTCGCGATGGTCGTTAACGATAACGCGTGCTTACTGGCTAAACGCGGCGCTCTCAAGACCATCGCGAGCGAGCTCGCTCCTACAAGCAATTTTGGTGTTCAAGAGGCCTGGCCTGACCGGTATCAAGACGTCAGGCCAGGCTTTTCTGCATCGGTCAAACCAGATTGATTTCGACGTCGATGTTGCCGCGCGTCGCCTTGGAGTACGGGCAAGTCTGATGCGCCAGTTCCACCACCTTGCGTGCGATGGTCGGGTCCAGGCCCGGCAGGCTGACATTCAGACGGGCTTGAAGGAAGAAAGCGTTTTCGGACTTGCCCAGATCGATTTCGGCATCCACCGCAACGTCGCTCGGCAAGGCCACTTTCAGAGCGACGCACGCCTTGCCCATCGCCCCGATGAAACAAGCCGACCAACCCGCCGCCAGCAGTTGCTCAGGATTGGTACCGGCACCCGAAGAGCCGGGAGGCGAAAGCTTGATGTCCAGGCGTCCATCGGTGCTGCGTGCCTGACCATCGCGGCCGCCGGTGGTGTGGGTCTTGCCGGTGTACAGCACGGTATCGATTGCATTGATCATGGTGGTTTTTCCTGTCAGTGGGTCGCTGGAATGCTCGGAAAACCTGCGCTTTCCGATGCGCCCCACTTTTTCATTGCCATGTACTGCCTATATGTCCTGAACCTGGCGGATTTGTATCGCTGTGTAAGGTGGCCGGGGGAAATACAGTTCGATACAAAGCGCTTGAATGCCTTCGACCGGGGAGGGTGTGGCGGTCAAGCCTGGCGTTCCACACTGAATTTTCCGGTGGCGTTATTGACTGCAAACCTCCCACACGCACCCGCGCAGCCAGCGATGCGCCGGGTCGGCGTCCATGCGCGGGTGCCACAGCATCGAAACCGTGATCGGTGGCGTGGCGAACGGCAGGGCAAAGCAATGCATCCCCTGGCACAGGTTGCCGACGTGCCGCTCCGGTACGCTGGCGACCAGGTCGGAAGCCCGCGCCAATGCAATCGCGGAAGAGAAACCGGCAACGATGGTGACGATGTCCCGCTTCAGTCCCAGCTCATTCAAGGCGTCGTCCATGACGCCTTTTTCGTGACCCCGGCGTGAAACCAGAATGTGACGGGCGTCGGCATAGCGCACAGCTGTCATTGCACCTTTTGTCAGTGGGTGATCCTTGCGCACGACGCCAATGAACCGATCGCGAAACAGCATCCGGGTGCGTACTTCCGGGCTGGTCGATTCGCCGATCACACCGGTTTCCAGGTCCACCGAGCCGTCACGCAGCAAGGTGCTGTCCTTGTTCAGCTTCTGCACGAAATTCAAGCGGACACCGGGCGCCTCCTGGTGGATGCGTGCGATGAGCTGCGGTCCGAAGTTTTCCACGAAGCCGTCGCTGGTGCGCAGGGTGAACGTGCGGGTCAGTTGATGGAGATCGAGCGCCTCGGCGGGGCGCAGGACGGCTTCGGCGTCCTGCACGAGCACACCGACGCGTTCACGCAACTCCAGCGCCCGAGGCGTGGGAACCAGCCCGCGCC
>NZ_JBGLYV010000188.1:0-5241 GCF_047304225.1 Pseudomonas sp. Pseusp3
GCGGCGGGCCCACGGAGCAGGACCGGAGCGAGGGAATGCCGAGCCTTGGCGAGGCACCGAACGTCAGGGGCAAGAGCGTTTGGTTACTTTGCGCTTTTCAAAGTGACCCGCCGTAAGGGCGGAACCCTAAGTGGCCGTTACCGCAGCAATGGATATGTACACCCTCAAAAATCCACACCACCCAACAATCCACCATCGCGAGCAGGCTCGCTCCCACAGGGATCTGCATCGCTGGGCAGTTCTCGGCCCACATTGCAAACAGAGCACGTACATTCAATTTTTCCCCCTCCTGCCCCGGCACTATTTAACCCTGTGCCGGCGGCTGGTCGCCGGTGGTTATTCATTTGTGCGGGTAGGCCATGGACGCTTCGCGACGTGATGATCGGGCGCAAGACTGGGGGCTGCTGTTCCTGCGGGTCAGCGGCGGGTTGTTCCTGTTGTGGGTACATGGTTTGCCCAAGCTGCTTCACTACAGTGCCGAGTTGCAAAACATCGAAGACCCTTTCCATCTGGGCGCGAACCTGACGCTGGTGTTGGCGATTTTCGCCGAGGTCGTATGCCCACTGCTGATTGTCGTCGGGTTGCTGGTGCGTCTGGCGTGTTTGCCTATTCTGTTTCTGCTGTGGGTGTCGATGTTGATCGTGCATCCGCAGTGGACACTCTTCGAAGGCCAGTTCGGCTGGCTGTTGTTGATTGTGTTCACCAGCATTTTCATCGCCGGGCCGGGACGCCTGGCACTCAATGTCCGTTTCGCCGGAGCCTTGCGTTATGTCTGAATCCAATCGCCGTGAGCCGGCAAGTCCGGGGCCTGATGAGGTGGTGACGCTGATCGTCAAACACCGGGTCAAGGCCGGTTTCGAAGTGCCTTATGCAGCCTGGCTGCGCAACATTGTCAAGGTGGCCGCGCAGAGCGACGGGCACCTGGGCGTGGATGTGGTGCGCGGCAAGAACGCCGGCCTCGACACCTACACTTGCGTGCTGCGCTTTTGCTCGACCGAGGCGATGCAGAACTGGCTCGATTCACCACAGCGCCAGGCGCTGGTCGACGAAGCTGCGCCGATGCTGGCCGATGGCGACCAGACCGAGGTCAATCCGGTCAACGAGTTCTGGTTCTCGCCCCAAGCCGAAGCCGGTACGCCACCGCCGCGCTGGAAGCAGGCGGTGGTGACGCTGCTGGTGATCCTGCCGCACACCTTGCTGGTGCCGCTGCTCTGGGGGCCGCTGCTCAAACTCAACATCTTTCTGTCCAATTACGTGGTCGCCACGTTCCTGATCACCCTGACCATCGTGGTTTCTGTGGTCTACCTGTTCATGCCCATGGCGACGCGCCTGTTCGCGCCCTGGCTGTCTCCCGCCGCTTTACACGAGGAACCGTGATGAACGCCGATCTGATTCTGTTCAATGGTCAATTCCATACCGTTGACCGCGAAAAACCGCTCGCCAGCGCCGTTGCGATCAGCGACGGGCGCTTCGTCGCGGTCGGCAACGATGCACAAGCCATGGCCCTGCGTGGCGCGAACACACAGGTGATCGACCTCAAGGGTCGTTGTGTGATCCCCGGGCTCAACGACTCGCACCTGCACCTGATCCGTGGCGGCTTGAACTACAACCTCGAACTGCGCTGGGAAGGTGTGCCGTCCCTGGCCGATGCCATGCGCATGCTCAAGGAGCAGGCTGATCGCACGCCGACGCCGCAGTGGGTGCGGGTGGTCGGTGGCTGGAACGAATTCCAGTTCGCCGAGAAGCGCATGCCGACTCTCGAAGAACTCAACCAGGCGGCACCGGACACGCCGGTGTTCGTTCTGCACCTGTACGACCGTGCCTTGCTCAACCGCGCAGCGCTGCGTGTCGCCGGTTACACCCGTGACACACCGAACCCACCAGGCGGCGAGATCGTGCGTGATGCCAACGGCAACCCGACCGGCATGCTGGTGGCGCGGCCGAACGCAATGATTCTCTACTCGACGCTGGCCAAGGGGCCGAAGCTGCCGCTGGAGTATCAGGTCAACTCGACCCGTCAGTTCATGCGCGAACTCAATCGCCTGGGCCTGACCAGCGCCATCGATGCCGGCGGCGGTTTCCAGAACTACCCGGACGATTACCAGGTCATCGAGCAACTGGCCAAGGACGAGCAACTGACCGTCCGTATCGCCTACAACCTGTTCACCCAGAAACCGAAGCAAGAGTTGACCGACTTCAAGAACTGGACCGGCAGCGTGAAGCTGCACCAGGGCGACGATTTCCTGCGGCACAACGGCGCCGGGGAAATGCTGGTGTTTTCGGCGGCGGACTTCGAAGACTTCCTCGAACCGCGCCCGGACTTGCCGCAGACCATGGAAGCCGAACTGGAGCCCGTGGTGCGCCACCTGGTCGAGCAACGCTGGCCGTTCCGTCTGCATGCGACTTACAACGAATCCATCAGCCGCATGCTCGACGTGTTCGAGAAGGTCAACCGCGACATTCCGTTCAACGGCTTGCCGTGGTTTTTCGACCATGCCGAAACCATCACCCCGCAGAACATCGAGCGGGTGAGGGCGCTGGGGGGCGGCATTGCGATTCAGGATCGCATGGCGTTCCAGGGTGAATATTTTGTCGACCGCTACGGCAAGCAGGCCGCCGAAGCCACGCCGCCGATCAAGCGCATGCTCGCCGAAGGCGTGCCGGTCGGTGCGGGTACCGACGCCACCCGAGTCTCCAGCTACAACCCATGGACATCGCTGTACTGGATGGTCAGCGGCCGTACCGTCGGCGGTCTGGCGCTGTACGAGGAAGGGTTGCCGCGCACCACGGCACTGGAGCTGTTTACCCACGGCAGCGCCTGGTTTTCGTCGGAACAGGGCAACAAAGGCCAGATCAAGGTCGGGCAACTGGCGGACCTGGCCGCACTGAGCGCGGACTTCTTCAGCGTCGAGGAAGAAGCGATCAAGTGGATCGAGTCGGTACTGACCGTGGTCGGCGGCAAGATTGTCTACGGTGCCGGCGACTTCGAAAAACTCGGGCCTGTCAGCCTGCCGGTGCTGCCGGACTGGTCGCCGGTGGCGAAGGTTCCGGGGCACTGGCGGCCGAACGCGCCGCTGCAGGCGCAGGTTCACCAGTGCAGCGGCCCGTGCGCCGTGCATACCCACAGCCATGAGAAGGCCCGTATGTCGAACGTGCCGGTGAGTGACTTCGCCGGCTTCTGGGGCGCCTTCGGCTGTTCCTGCTTCGCGTTCTGAGTCTCAACAAAGCGTCGGCCATCGTGGTCGACGCTTCACCTCACCACCCTCCGAGGAGTTTCAAATGAGCAACGTTCCTTACAAACGCCTGAACAAAGACGATGCCGTTGTGCTGCTGGTCGACCACCAGACCGGTCTGATCTCGCTGGTACAGGATTTCTCGCCCAACGAGTTCAAGAACAACGTGCTGGCGCTGGGCGACATCGCCAAGTTCTTCAAGCTGCCAACCATCCTCACCACCAGCTTCGACAGCGGCCCGAACGGCCCGATCGTGCCGGAGCTCAAGGCGCAGTTCCCGGACGCGCCGTTCATTGCACGCCCGGGCCAGATCAATGCCTGGGACAACGAAGATTTCGTCAAGGCGATCAAGGCTACCGGCCGCAAGCAACTGATCATCGCGGGTGTGGTGACCGACGTGTGCGTGGCGTTCCCGACCCTGTCGGCCATTGCCGAAGGCTTTGAGGTGTTTGTGGTGACCGACGCTTCCGGCACCTTCAACACCACCGTGCAACAAGCGGCCTGGGCGCGGATGTCGGCTGCCGGTGCTCACCTGCTGAACTGGTTCGCTGTGGCCTGCGAGCTGCAAGGCGACTGGCGCAACGACATGGAAGGCCTGGCCAACCTGCTGTCGGAACGCCTGCCGAACTACCGCAACCTGATCAACAGCTACATGAAATTTACCGCCAAGTAAGACCTGACCTGTGGGAGCGGGCTTGCTCGCGAAGAGGGAGTGTCAGACACAGCAATGTTGCCTGACACACCGCTTTCGCGAGCAAGCCCGCTCCCACCGGGTTTTGTGTTCACAGTCGCTCAGCGACTCAGCAACCACCCCGGAAAACCACCTTTCCTGACCGCCACCGAGTGCGCCGATGACATCCTGCTACAGCCGGCCACCACAGAAAAGCCCGTCGCCACACCGCGCCTTGAACACAGATTAATAGTGTGTCTGGAAGGGAAAAACAGCTATAAAATGCTTGACTGTCAACCGGGAAGTGACAATGAACCCCTTCGAAGATATGCGCATTTTTTGCCAGGTGATGGACTCCGGCAGCTTCACTTCGGCCGCCGATCAATTGGGCCTGTCCAAGCAGTTTGTCAGCCGCCGCTTGATGCAACTTGAAGAGCGCCTGGGCGTGCGATTGCTCAATCGTTCGACCCGGCGGCTGGATGTCACGCCGCTGGGGCAAAGCTATTACGAGTCAGCCTTGCGCCTGCTCAGCGAAGTCGAACAAGTGGAACAGGGCATTGCCGGCCAGACCACCGAGCCACGGGGAACCATTCGTGTGAGTGCGCCGCTGTCGTTCGCACTGGCACATCTGGGGTGCCTGCTGCCGGTATTTTTGCAGCGCTATCGCGACGTGACGGTGGAGATGGATTTGAGCGATCGGCCTGTGGATTTGCTGGGTGAGGGTTACGACCTGGCGTTGCGCATCGGTACGCTCGAGGACTCGACGTTGATTGCCCGGCGGATCGCGTCGATCCAGCGGGTGTATTGCGCCAGCCCGGCGTACCTGGCCGAACGCGGTACTCCGCTCAAACCTGAGGATTTGCACGGTCATGACTGTCTGCCGTACGGCCATGGTCGACAGGTGCAATGGCGTTTTGCCGGGCAGGGCAAGCCGCTGACGGTCAACGTCAGCGGGCGGATGCGGGTCAACAATGGCGAAGTACTCAAGGATGCGGCCATCGCCGGGCTGGGGATCACGTATTTGCCGACGTTCATTGTCGGTTCGGCACTGAAGGATGGACGGCTGGTGCAAGTGCTGGGGGATTTCCGGCCGGAGGCGCTGACGTTGTCTGCGGTGTATCCGCAACACCGGCAGAGTTCGCGGCCGGTGCAGGCGCTGGTTGAGTTCTTGCGCGAGCGCCTGGATCGGGTTGAGGGTGGGGTGTAAAAACGCGGAGTGCCTGACTCAAGCGAACCTGTGGGAGCGGGCTTTGGGGGGGGATTGGGGGGTGTGTTGGGGGGAAAATTTGTGGGGGCCCCCCCCAGGGGGGGGCAGGGGGGGGGGGCCCCCCCCCCCCC
>NZ_JBGLYV010000189.1:0-4961 GCF_047304225.1 Pseudomonas sp. Pseusp3
TGGGTCCATCGCGAGCGAGCGCGCTCCTACAAAAAAACGCTGACCCACTGTAGGAGCGAGCTTGCTCGCGATGGTCGATAACGATAACGCGTGTTTTCTGGCTGAACGCGGCGCTCTTGGGTCCATCGCGAGCGAGCGCGCTCCTACAAAAAAACGCTGACCCACTGTAGGAGCGAGCTTGCTCGCGATGGTCGTTAACGATTACGCGTGTTTCCTGGCTAAACGCGGTGCTCTGGGGTTCATCGCGAGCGAGCTCGCTCCTACAAAAAAACGCTGACCCACTGTAGGGGCGAGCAACCTTCGGCCATTCAGGGCAAACCGTTGCAGCAATGCTTGAGGAAGCCACGGTGTTGCGCCAGGCGTTTGAAATACTCATCGACGGCGGGGTAGTCCGGACGCTCGATCGAGGTCATCAGCCAGCGGTTGACCGACAGGCCGATGACGATGTCGGCCAGGGTAAACTGCGGTCCGGCGACATACGCCTTGGTGGTCGCGAGTTGATGTTCGAGGATGCCCATTTTCTGGTTCCAACCACGGATGCCGACTTCAAGGCTATGCGGGTCCTGGAACTCCGGGTCCTTGCGCACCAGTGCCATGAATGCATAACTCCACGATGGATTGAGCTCGGTGGCTTGCCAGTCCATCCACTGTTCCACCCGGGCGCGTGCCGCCGGTTCAGTGGGCAGCAACTCGCTGTGATGGTGGTGGTGTTTGCCGGCCAGGTAACGGCAGATGGTGTTGGACTCCCACAGCACACCGGCTTCATCGATGATCACCGGCACCTTGGCGTTGGGATTGAACCGGAGGAACTCCGGGCTGTGGGTGGACGCGAAGCCGCTGCCCCAGTCCTCGCGTTCGTAGGCAATACCCAGTTCTTCGCAGGTCCACAGGACTTTTCTGACATTGATGGACGAGGCTTTGCCGAGAATCTTCAGTGCATGTTCCATTTGAGCAGCTCCATCGCGAATGGCGTGTTTGTAATTGTAGGAGTGGTCTGAAGGAAAGGGGTTTCACCAGGTTTCCGCAGGCTACGGTTTCTTGCTCCATTGCCTACAACTGCGCCAGAATCCGCCGGCTTGTGCGCCTGGTATCCGGACTCTATCGTTCCGTGTCGCTGCAAATTCAGCGATCGGGTTTCGCAGCCCGGGTATCTCTAGACGCAAAGCGTCCACTGTTCGTGATCGAATCACGTTATGGCGGCTGTGCGTGGGAGACCTTCGGGTCTACCGGGTTCTAGAGTCCCGGTCTGCGACCCGCGTACAGCTGCCACCCTTCGTATCGCAGCGAATCGTGGCAGCTCCATCACTCTAGGAGCATTGCCATGTTCAAACCCACGCCCAACCCCCCACGCAATCCCAGCCCCATGTTCTCCATCTCGCCAGGCATCAACAACGAAACGCTGTTGGCGCATGCCTGCGAATCACTGGCCTCGGCGAGCGTCATGACCAATGACTTTGCCGCTTTTCTGGAAGGTAGCCATCGCAACACGGCGCTGGCGATTGCACAGATCATCATGCTGGCCGAGCTGGCGGTGAATCGGGTGCTGGATAACCTTGATCCGCAAGATTGATTGCTGACTTGCAGCCGATCATTCCCACGCGCTGCACGGGAATGATCAAGGACAGGCTCAAGTACTCTCCCGCACCTTCAACTCAAACCCCATGTCCTGCACCGGCCTGGCCACGGTATTGCCGGCCATCAGCGTGAGCATCTGCTCCGCCGCACGTCGGCCGATGGCCTCGCGCGGGGTGTTGATGCTGCTCAGGCGCGGGACCATGTGTTCGGACATGGGCAAATCGTTGAAGCCGAGGATCGCCACCTGCTCGGGAATCTTGATGCCATTGCGCATGGCTTCGAGCAAGGCACCCTGGGCCAGGTCATCGTTGCCGAAGAAGATCGCATCGACATCGGGATGACTGGCGAGCAGTTGCAGGAACAGTTCTCCGCCCAGGCCGACTGAAGACGAGCGCGGCGTCAGCACTTCCAGGTCCGGGTCATACAAGCCGGCCTTTTGCAGGGCTTTGCGGAAGCCTTCGCCGCGCAGCAAGGTGCGTTGGTCCAGTTGCGCGCCGATGTAGGCCAGACGCTTGCGACCGCGGGACAGCAAGTGTTCGGCCGCCGTTTCGCCGGCCGCCAGTTGCGAAAAGCCAACGCAATTGAGTCCGGCCGCACTGTCCAGTTCCATCATGTACACGCAAGGAATATTGCTGGCTTCGATCATCCGCCGTGAACTTTCGGTGCGGTCGAAACCCGTCAGCAACAAACCACGCGGTTGATAGGCCATGTAGTTGCGCAGCAGGTTTTCTTCTTCATCGCGCGAATAGTGGAAGTTACCGATCAGCACTTCGAAGCCCTTGGGCCGCAAAACCTGATGAATGGCTTCCAGGGTGTCGATGAACAGCAGGTTGGACAGCGACGGCACCAAAACCACCACTGACTGGCTCTGGGCCGAGGCCAGGGCGCGGGCGGCAGGGTTGACGACGTAGTTGAGTTCCAGCGCCGCTTTCTGCACTTTTTCCACCAGTTCGGTGGCCACGGTGCTGACGCCACGCAGGGCGCGGGAGGCGGTAATCGGGCTGACGCCGGCCAGTCGGGCAACTTCGTTCAGGGTAGGGCGGCCAGTGGTGCGGGTATTTTTATCGTTCTTGGTTGTGTTCATCGACGGCTTGCCAAACAAAATTCAAGGCACTAAGGTAGCGCTGTCTCGATGCAGCTGCAAATGCGTGAGCGGGGGTTCGCCTGATCTTCGCTTTTTAGTGTTGGGACTTAACCTGCTGCAACCCACAAAATGACAAGAAAGGCGTCGGCAACTCCTGCTTTTGGTCTAGTGTCATAACTGGCAAAGGTAGCGCTGTCTGCGCGCTGAGGTGTTACATGAATCATCCCATCACCGCCCTGGTCATCATGGGCGTTGCCGGTTGCGGCAAGACGTGCGTCAGCGAGGCCCTGTGCCAACTGAGCGGCGCCACTGCCATTGAAGGCGACTCTTTCCACCCTGCCGCCAATATCGAAAAGATGAGCGCGGGAATCCCCCTGAACGACGAAGACCGCGCCGGCTGGCTCGACAGCCTGTGCGATGAACTGCGCCGTGTCGACGCCAAGGGTGAGCGACCGGTGCTGACCTGTTCGGCGCTCAAACACATCTATCGCGAACGCCTGCGCAGTGCCTTGCCGGGCCTGGGCTTCGTGTTCCTTGAACTGACCCCCGAAGTGGCCGCCGACCGTGTGTCCCATCGGCCGGGTCACTTCATGCCGTCGACCCTGATCGCCAGCCAGTTCGCCACCCTCGAATCGCCCAAGGGCGAGCCGTTGACCCTGGCGCTGGATGCTTCGACCCATAGCGTCGAGCAACTGGCTGCCCAGGCTCATGTCTGGTGGCTGGCGAACGGCCTGAAGCAGGCGGTATGAGTGTGCTTGCAAAGACAGCGCTGTCCCTTCGACTTTTGATCAACCCGCTTTAATAACAACAACAACCAGGAGACACCCCCAATGTTTGGCATGTCCCACGAGACGTTCCTGCTGCTCGATGCAGTGGTCACGGTGATCGGGCTTATCGTCCTGATCACCAAGTTCAAGTTCCACCCGTTCATTGCCCTGACCATTGCCGCCGCTTTCCTCGGGCTCACCTCCGGCATGCCGATCGGTACCATCATCAAGGCGTTCCAGGACGGCTTCGGTGGCGTACTCGGTTTTGTCGGCATCATCCTCGCGCTGGGCACGATGCTCGGCAAAATGATGGCCGAATCGGGCGGTGCGGATCAGATTGCGCAGACGTTGATCCGCGCCTTCGGCAAGGACAAGGTGCAGTGGGCGATGATGTTCGCCGCGTTCCTGGTCGGCATCCCGCTGTTCTTCGAAATCGGCTTCGTGTTGCTGATTCCGCTGGTGTTCATCGTGGCCCGCCGCACCGGCGTGTCGATCATCAAGATTGGTATTCCACTGCTGGCGGGTCTGTCCGCGGTACACGGCCTGGTGCCACCGCACCCGGGTCCGTTGCTGGCCATCGGCGTGTTCGGTGCCGACATCGGCAAGACCATTCTGTACGGCCTGATCGTTGCACTGCCGACCGCCATCATTGCCGGTCCGATCTTCGGTACGTTCATTGCCAAGCACATCCCCGGTCATCCGAATCAGGAGCTGGTGGATCAACTGGCGCGCGAGTCGGATTCCGCCGATCTGCCAAGTTTCGGCATCACCCTGGTCACCGTGCTGTCGCCGGTGTTCCTGATGCTGCTCAAGACCTTCGCCGATGTGGTGCTGCCGGATGGCAACTTCTTCCGCACCTTCATGGACCTGATCGGTCACCCGATCTCGGCGCTGCTGCTGGCGTTGCTGCTGTCGCTGTACACCTTCGGCCACAAGCAGGGCATCGGTTCCCAGCAGATCCTGAAATGGCTGGATGCGAGCCTGGCGCCGACCGCCGCGATCATCCTGATCATCGGTGCCGGTGGTGGCTTCAAGCAGATGCTGGTGACCAGCGGTGTGGGTGACGTGATCGGCCACATGGCGGTGGCCGCGCAGATCTCGCCGATCCTGCTGGCCTGGCTGGTGGCGGCGGTGATTCGTATCGCCACCGGTTCGGCAACCGTGGCGACCATTACCGGCGCCGGCATCGTGGTGCCGGTGGTGGGGATGATGCCGGGTGTGAACCGTGAGCTGCTGGTGCTGGCCACCGGTGCCGGTTCGTTGATCCTGTCTCACGTCAACGACGCCGGTTTCTGGCTGGTCAAGCAGTACTTCAACATGACCGTGGCGGAAACCTTCAAGACCTGGACCGCGATGGAAACCATCCTGTCGGTGGTGGGCCTGGGCTTTATCCTGCTGTTGTCGTTGTTCGTTTAAGCAACACCGCAAAACCCAATGTGGGAGGGGGGGGGGGGGGGGGGGGGGGGGGGGGGGGGGGGCGGGGGAGGAGGGTGGGGAAGAGGGAGAGGGAGGAGCAAAGACAACAACCCAACACA